>JBGTCG010000131.1:0-12624 GCA_041748915.1 Methylococcales bacterium | reverse complement strand
TGCGTCGATTCCAACTTGAACGGCAGAACCGTCTGTGACAACATACTCAAAAAAACCTCCTGGGTGATAAGAAAAGCGCATTGAACAACGCTATTTTACTCATTCAGCGAGGTTTTTTCTTGTTTAAAGTATACAGTCGCGGATCCGGATCTTGGGTTAACGATTACTTAGACGATCAATCGATCACAAGTTCGAGCGAAACTCCCCGCTGAATTCGAATGAAGCCAGAGAAGGGCTGGGCTTACTTCAATCGGGCGAATTATTTCAGGATATCGCTTATTCCATGACAGCAATACTGGCTTTTGTCGCCAAACCGGATCGATTCTTGAATCCGGACGCTTCGCTGAAGGAGTATCTGGAAGGTTTGGTGAAACTACCCGCAGCGGCAGCCGCGGACATGAATCCAAAAGTGAATATCGAAAAAGTATCTCGCCAGATCGCACTAAATAAGGAAAGGGCGTCCGCCGCAGGATCTGACGTCCTTAACGATACAATGAAAGGAATCTACGCACTGCCTGAATTCGGTGACATGATCGGTACGGCGCATGCCCTCCTCGGCAAAGAGAACGAATCGCTTCGCCTGGCGCTGTTGATTTATGCGCGATTGAACGGGATCAATCTTAAGCAGGAAGATATCGATAAGGTACGGGAAACCGTGCTTGACAGCAAAGACCCCGATCTTGGTGCGTTCATGATGCATGCGTTCACAAATAAGGAAAGATTTGTCACGAAGTGAGACGTTGTGGCCGAAAAATTTATCGCACTGAGCATCATGAGTCGTAATTGTTGAAACTATCCAGTCCAGGTCGGGGTTTCAAGGATCGTGCTGAAACCGTGCATCGGCCAAAAGGTTTGACTACTCGTCTGGCCTGGAGTATGTTTCGGCCTGATTAAAAAAAGCCGTTTATTGTCTCTGTACGCTAGTTCAAAACTATGCACTTTAGTGCAAGGCTTTAGCTGCTACACAGGTATGGTAAGCGTGTCGGATGAAAGAACGAAGGCTTGGTGGACATACCGTAAGCATTCTCACGGTTCATCTAGTGCGGATGACGAAATCAAATAGGGAAACAGGGAACATTATCCTTGATTAAAGTTCTGGGACTTTCAGTCCAAGCGCAACCTATGGACTTTCAGTCCATAGTGGTTGAGTTCTCCTGTTCTCGGACGCAGCCGCACATGAGGGAACGCATAGGCCGGGCGGGAACGCTAATATACCAACCGGGCTTCAAGAAGGTGGAAACCGATGTCGAACGCGGCCTCAAGGGACCGAAAGACGATCCCCAAGCCAACTCGCTTCCCGAATCTGCCCCGCTGTTTGCGACAGCGGACGTGGCTAAACTCAGATCACTTCATCGTTCCAGGAGTCTGACATGTTCAAAAGGTTGATTGCGACATTCGCACTGCTGACGATGTCTGGTTGCGGCTACAACACTTTCCAGACCGCCGAAGAAGAAATCACGGCCACCTGGGCCGAGGTGCTGAACCAGTATCAGCGCCGCGCCGATCTGGTGCCGAATCTCGTCAACGTGGTGAAGGGCTATGCGGCGCATGAAAAAGATGTGCTGATCAGCGTGACCCAGGCGCGCGCCCGCGTCGGCGCGGTCCAGGCGACGCCCGATCTCATCAACGACGAACCCGCGTTCCGGAAATTCATTGCCGCGCAGGGCGAACTCACCGGCGCCATTTCGCGCCTGCTGGTGGTCGCGGAGAATTATCCGCAACTGAAAGCAGACGGGCTGTTCCGCGACCTGCAGGCGCAGCTCGAAGGCACCGAGAACCGTATCACCGTCGCGCGCAACCGCTACATCGCCGCGGTGAAAACCTACAACGTCACGGTGCGTTCGTTTCCCTCCAATCTCACCGCGATGCTGTTCGGTTACAAAACCAAGCCGAGCTTCACGGTGGAAAACGAGGCGGCCATCGCCGTGCCGCCCCGGGTAGATTTCGGCACGCCTGGGCCAGCTCCGGCGCCAGCCCCCACACCGGTCCCGGAAAGTGGTGGCGAGGCACCCGGCGGTTTATTGCACGGCAATTAAGTTGCGGATGGACTGGCGGCGCCGGACGCATTTGGTGTCCGGTCTGTTGCTTGCGAATTTTACGCTGATCGCGTGGGCACTGGTCGCAGTGCCCGACTTGTCGCGCCGGGTCACCGACCGGACTGCCACGTTCAGCGCTGAACAAGTCGCCGCACTCGAACACAAACTCGCCGCATTCGAAGCGCGGACCGGCAGCCAGATTGCGGTCCTCATCGTTCCGACGACCGAACCGGAGGACATTGCGCAGTTTGCCATTCGCGTCGCTGAGCAGTGGAAAATCGGCCGCGAAAAATACGACGACGGGGCGATCCTGATCGTCGCCAAGGATGATCATACGCTGCGGCTTGAGATCGGCTACGGGCTGGAGGGCGCGATTCCCGACGCCGTCGCCAAGCGGGTGATCGCCGAAACCATCACGCCCTACTTCAAGTCCGGCGATTATTACGGCGGTATCGAAGCGGGATTGCAGCAGCTGATGCGGTTGGTCGAAGGCGAGTCGCTACCGCCGCCCGGCGCGTCTCCCAAGAATGGAGAAGATGCTCCATTCGTCCTCCTTGTCGTCGGTGGCATTGTTATGGGCTGGCTGCTTTCCACGCTGATGAGCCGTCCGGCCGCGGGCGGAATCGCGGCGCTGGGCAGCGGCGCGGCGGGCGCGATGTTGCTGGGATTCACCCCGGTTTTGCTGTTCGTTGCGGTGGTCGTGTTTGCCAGCGTGGCCACGGGATTCCGCCATGGCGGCGGTTGGTCCAGTAATCGAAGCGGCGGCTTCGGAGGTGGAGGTTCCTGGGGTGGAGGAGGCTCCTGGGGCGGCGGCGGCGGTGGGGGATTCGGCGGCGGAGGCGCATCGGGTTCATGGTGAATTTAAGGCGCTGGCTCAAGCATCTCTTCATGCCGCCGTGGGCGTGGCGGCGAAAATTTCCGCGGGCCACGCTCGACGCGATCGAAGCCGCGATACGGGCGGGCGAGATGACGCATGGAGGCGAAATCTGTTTCGCCATCGAGAACAGCCTGCCCGGCGTTCTGGTCTGGCGCGGCAGGAGCGGCCGTGAACGTGCGATCGAGGTATTCTCCAACCTGCGCGTATGGGATACCGAACACAACAGCGGTGTGCTGGTTTATTTACTGCTGGCTGACCACGATATCGAAATCGTCGCCGATCGCGGCATCGACGCGCGGGTGGATCCGGCCGCCTGGGAGCAGGTGGCGCACACGATGGAAGACGCGTTCAGACAGAATGGATTCGAACGCGGAGCGCTGGCCGGCATCGAGCAGATCAGCGCGTTGCTGGCAGCGCATTTCCCGCCTTCCGGGCATAACCCCGACGAATTGGCGAATCGGCCGGTGATTTTGAGCTGAACTCATTGAATCAGGAACAGAAGAGTCACTTTGATTGGCCTTGGAAGAGACTTCCGGCTTTTCACGGATGCCAGGGATCGTATTGGACCGGTGTCAATACAGGATCATCGCCGTCTCACGAGATTGAACATTATAAAAAACGCCTGGCACTGAGCTGGGGTTGCGGGCCTTCTCGTGTATCCGGGTTCCGGCACGGGTCGCTCATATAAATGTTGGACCGTTCCAACAAGGGTAATGAGATGTCAAAACAAGATCCAATCGAAAACGATCAACCGGCTCTTCAAAGCCGATATGCGATGGTCGAGGAATTGGTCATCATCCTGATGGTCGTATTGTCGCTGGTCGGGATTGCGGTAATGCGGTTTTCCCCGACCGAGGGTTACTGGTACTGGGTCGTGATTACCTTGGTGTTCGGGCTGTGCGCAATACTGATCGGAGTCGTGCAGACGCGGCAGGGCCGCCATGGCGTCCGGGATGTCTGGGTCGAACAGTCTTTATTGTAGTTTGGCGTTGTTCTCGCGTTGTGCGGATCCCTGCTGTTGCTTAGTTTCGGCAGTCTTGACGATCAGAATGCCGGGCTAGTGATTCTATTGATCCTGTCCCTGGCCACTTACACACTTACATAGACGGTATTCGAATCGGCTGGAGATTCGCTCTGGTCGGAAACTTTCTCGGTCTTGCCGCGGTGTCGATCGCATCTACGGAAAACTTTATGGTCGTGTTGTTTTCAATTGCCGCGGTGACCATCGCGATTACCGTCATTTGGCAAAGGCGGATCGCGGCGCGGCAGAAAAAGCTTGAATGATGTTCCAGGAACAGGTTTTGCGGGGCGATGGGATTGACCGAAATTTCTTGCGGGCCACGGCCGTAAAAGGTAATGTTTCAGGCGCGCAAAATTGTAAAACTTTCCTGAAAGCATGCCGGATCGGGGGTTATTGCCTGACGGCTATGGATAAAATCCGGACGGCGTTGTTTGCCTCCGCAAGCAGGAGTTCGTGCCAAACACAGCAATAGACACAGAATGTAAGTGGCCTAAATCAAGATGCCGATACTTTCAAGTCCGGCAGACTTTGACAGAAAAACACTAAACCACAAATCTACCGAGGCAAAATTATGACTGACAGTTCCAAGATAGCACTGGTTACGGGCGGCACAGGAGGCATCGGCGCGGCGATTTGTTTGCGGCTGGCGGATTCTGGCTTGCGCGTGGTGACCAACTATAGGAATGAAGCAAAAGCCCAAGCCTGGAAAGCGGGAGTTGCCGCCAAGGGTTATGATATCCAGATTTATCAGGCGGATGCGTCCGATTATGGACAATGTGAAACCCTGGTCAAGCAAATCGAGCAGGACTATGGGGCGGTCGACGTGCTCGTGAACAACGCCGGAATCACGCGGGACACAACGTTGCGTAAAATGACGCTGGAACAGTGGACCGAAGTCATTCATGTCAATCTGGACAGCGTGTTCAATATGACCCGGCAGGTGGTCAACGGCATGCTGGAAAAAGGTTGGGGAAGGATCATCAACATTTCGTCCATCAATGGTCAGAAGGGCCAGCTGGGGCAAGCCAATTACTCCGCATCCAAGCGCGGGATGCACGGGTTCACCATGGCTCTTGCACAGGAAGTCGCGCGGAAGGGCATTACCGTGAATACGGTTTCGCCGGGGTATATCGCCACGGAAATGGTAATGGCGGTTCCGGAAAAGATTCGTGAGGCGATTATCGCTGATATTCCTGTGGGCCGCCTCGGTACGGCCGACGAAGTGGCGGGTATCGTTGATTTTCTGACTTCCGATTCCGGGGCGTTCATTACCGGCGCGGATATCGCGGTGAACGGCGGCCAGTTGATGTTCTGACCCAAGCATTCTGTCCTGGCGCCAAAGCCACGCTTTCCAGGATGGGGACGTGGCTCGCAGTCAATCGGCGCCGGTTTCCGTTGGCGCGGTACCGGGAAATGATCCGCTCCGGGATCGGAGTTGAAACTGCAGCGGAATGCTTGACAATAACCGGCGGTCGGTTACAATTCCGACTTCATTGAAGCGGGAATAGCTCAGTTGGTAGAGCACAACCTTGCCAAGGTTGGGGTCGCGAGTTCGAATCTCGTTTCCCGCTCCAGAAATCAGAGACTTACAGACCACCGAAAAAACACTGGCAACGTCATTTGACCAACCTAATTTTCTTCACCATTTCGATTTCAACCAACGCTTGCAGCCCGTCAAAATAGTCATCGATCGCCTCCATCGCCTTGCTCAAATGGAGCTACGGGCGGAATATGGAATCTTCAGGGATCGTCTCCTTACAAATTTGACCAAACATCCAGATTTTTTATTTTTTTAGGCAGTGGCCATTGTGTCGAGGGGTCATGCGGGAGGCCGTGAGGGAGGATCCGTCCCGCACGAAATAATTCTTGTCCGGCGTGAACCCGGACCCGGCTCCTTACAGCGCCGACTCCAGCCGGCCGAAACGCTGCTACCGCGACACTGCATCTATTGCCGGCAGCTTCCGACAAGGAGCTGCCTGAATTCGTGCAGGCTCTCGAGCACCGCGAATAACCGGGCGCGAATCGTAACCGGGAGTGCCCGAGAATCTCCGATCAGCATGACGATGGCGCCGGCGTCCAATGCGGCTCGGGCTCCGGTTTCCGAGTCTTCAAGCACGATGCATTGCTCCGGATTGGCGCCGAGGCTTGCGGCCGCCGCGAGAAAGATATCCGGAGCCGGTTTCGGCGCGGCAACCTGGTCGCGGGTAATCCGCCTGGGAAAGGCATTGCCGAGCCCGGCGTACTGTAAGCACTTTTCCGCATAAATTTGTTCGCTGTTTGTCGCGAGGCAGAATGGAATCACCTGTTGTTCAAGCGCACCCAGCAGTTCTTGTAGTCCGGGCTTGACTGCCATGCCGGTCTTTTCGACCGATTCATGCCAGCATTCAGCGCTCTTTGCGCGGAATTGTTCGAGCGGGAAACCAGGACCGAATTCGGCCTTTAACAATGGTTCGATCAGATCGTAGGATTTGCCCGCGAATCTCCGTACCAGGCTTTCCGGGAGTGGATACCCCAGATGTTCGCCGGCGGATTGCCACGCCGCCTGATAGGTCGGTTCGGAATCAATCACCAAACCGTCCAGATCGAGTATTACGGCCGAAAACCCGGGCAGGCTACGATGCGTGTTCCGGGTCAAGCGGCGCTCCTTACCACCTTGATAAATTCTCCGGGAGCTTCGCGGCTGGAACCGATGATCAGCCGCAGTGGGCCGCATTCGGCCTGTTCGATCATCCCGCGCGCGGTCACGGTTTCACCCGCGAACGCCTGGCCCGCGAAGGTCGGCGTGAAGCTCAGGATTTCCCGGATCTCGGGATGGCTGACTGGATAGCGGGCCGGGTGATCGAATCCATACCGGCCGTCCGTGACCCGCGCGATGATTTCCGCAGATTCGATCTTGCGGTGCAAACCGCCCTGGTGCGCGGAGTCGTCCGGCACCAACGAAAAATCGATCTTGGTTCCGGCCAATGACGCTTTGTTGTATTTGCGCCGCTCGTGCCAAAAATATTCGGCGAAGCTCAGGCTGCATCCGCGCCGCCGGTAGGCTTCCTTCCACTGTGCTTCGCTGAGCGGGTCAAGTGCGTGATCTCTGAAAGATTGCCGGACGATGTCCCGCGCCCGCTGGAAATTTTCCTGGCCGTAAATCACGAGATCGATGTCCGAATCTCCGGTCTGCGCGCCAATCAGTAACGAGCCGGTTACTCCGACGCAGTCGAGCGGCACTCCGCTGTTTTGAAGCAGTTCTATGGTGGAAACCAGTTTGCTTTGAACCGGATCGCGGCGGCCGGCCCGGATGATTTCCTCCAGCTTTCGCACCGGATGGTAATGACGCAAAATTTTTTCCAGCGGCACACCGTGAACATCGGCGTCACGCTGCGAAGAATGAAAGCGGTACTGCGGGAAATCGACTGCCACCACACGATTGGCGTTCTCGGTGTCGACTTTCCTGAACCCGTGTTCCGTTCCGAGATAACGCAGAAAACACAATACTCGGTTTTGCTCGGTGCCGTCGACCAGAACCGCGAAGATCAGCCTTTCCGCCGTTTCAATGAAATCCTTATGGCGAATTTCCATGAGTTCGCGGAATTTCGGGCTCAGAACGATTCAGGATAGAGCCGGCTGCTGCCGTCGAGGTCTCCGGTCTCGCGGTAGCTCAGCGGAATCGCGTCCGGTTTCAGGAGTTCACCCGCAACGATCTCGGCGATTACCACGACGTGGTCGCCAGCCTCGGTTTCGTGGCGAGACGCGCATTCCAGCCAGGCCACCGCACCGTCGAGTACCGGCATCCGTCCCGGTGAATACCGCCATGCGACCGTGCCCAGTTTATCCCGGTTCGCGGAGGGTTTCCCGAAATGCGCGGCCAGTTCGCTCTGGGTATTGTCCAGCACGTTCACCGAAAAGCGGCCCGCTGTTTTCAGCATTTTCCACGAGGAATGCCGCGGATTCACGCTTAATGCCAGCAGCAGGGGAGCGAAGGACACCTGGCTCAGCCAGGCCGCGGTAAAGCCATTCTGGTGATCGCCGTCGTTCACTCCGACCACGTACACTCCGTGAGTCAGGCTCCGGAACAGCTTGGCGATCCCGCCGCTCATCGCGATCAGCCGGCCGGCTTCGCGCCGCGTCCCTTGCCGTGGTACATTCCCTTCTCCGTGATCACCCCGTCCAGATAAATATCGAGGCGGCCCATCGGAACCTTATCGAACATTTGCGCTTCGAACGCGGCTCCAAACAGGCCGCAGTCCGGCCTGACGCCGGCGAGCAAACGGTCATAATAGCCTTGCCCATTGCCTAGACGACCGCCCTCGGCGTCGAAGGCGACTCCGGGAACCATGATCAGATCCAGCGCGCACGGATCGATTTCCTGTCCGGGATCGCCCCAACGGGATTTGGGCGGTTCCGGAATCTTCCACATGCCGGGAATCAGTTCGTCCAGGGATTCGAGTCGCCACAGGCCCAATTTATTGCGGCCTTCGTGGTCGGCCGTGCAATAAGGGATCACGATCTGTTTACCGCGGCCGAGTGCTTCCTGTACCGTCGGCCGGGTACGCACCTCGCTGCGACAGCTCAGGTAGAACATGACCGTGCCGGCCTCTCGATAGGCGGACAGGGACGTGAAGGCCGTACAGATCAATTCGCTGTTCCGGTTTTTGTCCGGCTCCGCGTCGCGCAGGGAGTAGGCGCGTTCGCGCAACGCTCGCTTTTGCAGCTTGATTTGTTCGACAGGATCGAGGTCCGGGCTCATTTCATGGCCGCATAAAAGCCTTGGTGTTCCCGCGGATCACGACGAGATCGATGTTTTCGTAGCGGGAATGAACACCCTTCCAGCTTTTTGCGGGGCGGACATTCGCATAAAGATCGAATGCCTGGCGCAATGCGACGTTGATGCTCCGAAAGCCCTTGCCAAGCTCCGTCGTCAACGGGCTTTTGAATACGACCCGGTTGCGCTTGACCGATTCGAGAGTTTGGTCGGGTAGCGGGGACTGGAACAATTCCACCGCCAAAGCACCGGCATGACATTCTTCCCATTCGATCCGCATCCCGGAGGCCTCGATAATTTTTGTCGCCGCGTCCATGGGACGGTCCGATTCCGTCATCCTTTATCAAGGTCACTTGATGCATACATCTTCCCCACGAAGCAAAAAACCAGTTTCGCATACTCATAGTGCGATTGTAAGCGGATCGCCGGTTCGCCAGCAATTCTCATTTTGAACAGAATCGTACGTTCAATCGTAGGTCGGGTTAGGCGCGCTCCACATTAACCTTGTCCAAACTCTTGCACAAACCGCGCGCCGTAACCCGACACAGACTTCAAACCAACCCTCGTCGTGTCGGGTTCCGGCGCGCGTCAAGCCCAGCGATAAAAAAGTCCAGTATATTGGATGCGCGCCTAACCCGACCTACCAATATCGCCATAATGAGAATTGCTGCCGGTTCCCGCGTGCCAGGAATCCTGGAAATTACATTTCTCCGGCGGCGCCGGGCAAATATCTCATTGACTCCTGCCGGAAGCGCGCGTTCAAAGCCCGGCCGCTCAGAGGTTGGCGACGTCGAATTGCGCAAACAGTTGCGAACAATGGTCATCAGCAGCCGGATCGTAATACAACTGCCGCAATCGCAGTTGGCCTGCCGGACCCAATGGGGGGCCTGGCGCCAACGTGTGAAAGGCTTCCCCGCCGATCAATTGCAGTGAAATGGTTTGATATAAACGCGCCAGCTGGCGTTCACGAAGCATCGTGTCCAGCATCTGCGGTCCGGCGATCAGATAAATGCTGCGGAAGCCGAGCTTGCCGAGTTCCGCAACCAAAGATCCGCCCTGGACCATCCGGCCGCTTCCCGCGAGAATTATGGGATAGCCGGCTTCCCGCCAGTAACGGATCCGCTCCGGATCGGCCTGGCTCCCGGTCGCGATATAGCAGGCTTGCCGGTGCTGCCCTATTGACCGCGGGATAGGGAAATCGAGACTCGCGCTTGCGATCACGATTGCGGGTTGTTCGTTCAGTCCCTGTGCTTTCCTCCATTCGGCAAGATCGGCGGTCGCTCCGCTGATTCCGGTCTGCAGAATATTTCCCAGAATCCCCTTACTTAAGGAACGCAGATAACCGCCATGAGTGATCAGGCAATCCGCCTGCGCGTGCAGCTCAAGGAACAAATGGAAATCGTTGGCATTGGTCAAAATTTCCGGCAGATACGGATGGGCGTTGTCGGGATCGATCAGTGAGATCCGGCCGTCGAGAGACGAGAGGAAATTGGCGTAAACAAAAGGTCGCGCGGGACTTCCGAGTTTATGGACGGCATGATCCAGATAGAGGCCGTGAAGCGCCTTCTCCTGAATTGGTGCCGGAAAGAGTCGTTGTACCCGCATCATGGTTTGCCCGGTATCGCCGGTCGGGTGGAGAAGGCCGCCGGTCGGATTGGCGCGTGTTCCAACCGCCACTGCGGGTCGCGATCAACGTGCGTCGTCTGACTGAAACGGTAACGATCGGAAATTCGCGGCTTCACAGCGGCCACATCGTCTGGCGGTTGAAAACTAAGCCCTGAACCAGCCTTGGATTCCGGTTGATTTTACCCCCTTGTTTCTCTATATTACCCCGACTCTAAAGCTTAGGATAATCCAATGGAAAAACAGTATATTTTACACATGTTGACGACTGCAAAGAATCTCAGTCCGTTCGACGTGAACATGGCCCTGGATGCCGGCTGGACGTCGGCCATTCCTTATATTAACGTCGAAGAAAGCGAGGTCGAAGGTCTGGTGCAGGATGCGATTTTTTCGCGCGGCCCGAACAGCGTTCGCCGGACCGGAATCTTTGTTGGCGGGCGGTATACCGAACAGGCGATCAGCATGCTGAAAACCGCCAAGAATTCTATGGTGCCTCCATTCGAAGTGTCGGTATTCGCCGACCCGAGCGGGGCATTCACGACCGCAGCCGGAATGGTGGCGGCCGTGGAACGGGAACTCGCTCGGACCCACAACACCACACTGGTCGGCAAGAATATCCTGGCTCTCGGCGGCACCGGCCCGGTCGGGCAGGCGGCGGCCGTTATCGCGGCCAAGGCCGGAGCACATGTCCGGATTATCGGACGGCAGAAGGACAAGGCCGAACGGGTCGCCGCGATGTGTAATAGCCAATTCGGCAATAACGAAACCGGAATCGCGGGAGGAGCCGATGCCGACAAGGAAGAATATTTGCAGACGACCGATATCGTTTTTGCCACCGCCGCCGCGGGAATCGAGGTGTTGAGCGCGAGAATGGTGGCGTCGGCTCCCCGACTGAAAGTAGCCGCCGACGTCAATGCGGTGCCCCCATCCGGGATCGCGGGTCTTCACGCGAAACATAATGGCGAACCCATTCAGGGTTCAACCAGCGGCGCGGTCGGTATCGGAGCGCTCGCGATCGGAGACGTGAAATACCATGCCCAGAACCGCCTGCTTAAACGTATGATCGAGGAGGACAAACCGGTATACTTGCATTTCGAGCATGCTTTTGATGTTGCACGCGAGTATGTGCGCCTCTGATTTTCCCTGGATTTTACCGCAGTCATCCACTGTGGCTTTCGTTTTCGAGGAGCGGTTTAATGCATAAACGCAGCGTCATTCACATGTTTGATCCATCGCCTCACACGAGCCCCTTCGATATAAATTTTGCGGTCGATGCTGAATTTGATGTAATCGTGCCCTACAACAATGTCAAGCTCGACGAGATCAATCGCCTGGTTCAGGATGTTATTTTTTCCCGCGGACCGACGGGCGTGAAAATGACCGGCATTTTCATCGGCGGCCGCGATATCGGGCTCGCGATGAGCATGTTGGAGGCCGCGAGAAAAGCAATGGTTCCGCCGTTCGAGGTTTCGGTTCTCGCGGATCCGAGCGGCGCATTTACGACCGCCGCCGCTCTGGTTGCCTGTGTGGAGAAGGAGTTGAAGACCAAACACGGCACCGACCTCAAAGGATGCCGCGCGATCGTATTCGGGGGTACCGGGCCGGTCGGGATTGCTACGGGTGTAATTTCGGCGTCCGCCGGCGCCAATGTCACGCTGGTTGATCACATCTCAATCGACACCGCGCTGGAAAAGGCGGCCGAATATAATAAATTGTGCGGTTGTTTGATGCGAGGAACGTATGCCAGTTCCGATGCAGATAAAGCGAGGCTGGTCTCGAATGCGGATATCGTGTTCTGTACGGCAAAGGCCGGAATCCAGGTGCTCAACGCTTCTGTTCTGGGTGACGCCAAAGAGCTCAAGGTTGCCGGTGATGTAAACGCGTTTCCGCCGCTCGGTATCGAAGGAATCAAACGTCACGATTTCGGCCGGGAACTGGAATATGCAATCGCATCCGAGGGCGCGATCGGGATCGGGGCGCTGGCTGTGGGCGACGTCAAATATAACCTGCAGCATGTGCTGCTCGATCAACTTCTCGAATCCGACGCTCCGGTATTCATGGACTTCCGGGACGCATTCGCCAGAGCCCGCGGTTTAGTCTGATTTTGGCCGGCCTGGTTCTTCTGCCTTCTCCCGTCCAACGAGGGACCTGATTAGTAAGATGCTTCAGCGATGGCTCAAATTACGTCGTTCCGGCAGATACCGTCTTAAAATCGAGGTGTCAAATATTATTTTGAGCATGCGTAAAGCGGGTCGAAAGGCTTGCCGGATTTGATGATGCCGAAGGCGATGTGGATCAACTTGCGCATGGCGGC
>JBGTCG010000130.1:0-59223 GCA_041748915.1 Methylococcales bacterium | reverse complement strand
TTAGGGGGCTGGCTTTAGGCCTTGCCCGGATAGAAGGTGGCTCCGGTTCCGCGGGAGCGACCCATTCCGACAGGGTTCAGGATGTTGCGCCAGGCACCGATTGTCGAGGGCACGCCGCAAGCGGTGGCAAAGCCACCCTTGACAACCGGCGTCTGGCGCGGAAAAGCGGTAACCATGTCGGAATGGGTCGCTGTTGACTGGTTTCATCATAGAAGGATGTGCTGAGGCACGACAAATCGGCAGGATTGACGATTTGCACGGCACAGCCGCCCGCAGGGTACCGGACATGGAAGTCCGGCATGAACCGCATCGACCGCGACCGATGCGCCTCCTTCGTCGGCACATCCTACAACCCTTGATGTTTGATTTATATGTAGTCGTTTTAGCGGAACGATCTACTAGACTCAGTTCGAAGATTGGAAAAATAGAGCGGCCGGACACCCTGAGAAGGATCCGGGGCGTGTGAGGCTTGCAGCTGACCTTCCGATTTTGATGCCGTATAACAAAAAAACTAATAACCGACAGCAATGTATATTCAATCTACGGAAATCATTGATACTTTTGCCGAAGCGTTCAAAATGTGGGGGTCCAGGTTCATAGTTACGGCCGAGAATCAGAAATGGGCACGGGCGGCCGGGCGTTCGGTTACAGGATTTGCGACTTCCGTGATCGGCTGCAAATGTGAAGCCGGAATCGAAGGTGAACTGGTCCCCGATCAAACGCCGGATGGAAGGCCGGGAGTCAGTATCCTGCTGTTTGGATTCAGTCCGGACGGGATCGGCAAACGCCTGGTCGAACGGATCGGACAATGTGTGATGACCTGCCCGACCACGGCCTGTTTCAACGGGCTCGAAGGCGGCGAAATGGTCGTTGTCGGCGGGAAATTGCGCTATTTCGGGGATGGCTATCAGGCCAGCAAGCTGGTCGGAGACCGAAGATTATGGCGGATCCCGGTTATGGAGGGCGAGTTTTTGATCGACGAATCGTTCGGGGTTCAACCGGCTGTCGGCGGAGGAAACATTCTGATTTTGGGCCGCGACTCCCGAACCACTCTCGAGGCGGCCGAAGCCGCGGCCGACGCGATGCGAATACCTGGGGTTATTTTGCCGTTTCCGGATGGCGTTGTGCGAAGCGGGAGTAAACCGGGCTCCAGATATAAAGCCTTGCCCGCGTCCACCAACGATGCCTATTGCCCGAGTCTCCGGGGTTCCGCGCCGAAAACCGCGCTGCCCGAGAATGTCCGGTGCGTACTTGAGATTGTAATCGACGGCCTGAATGAATCGGTCGTCCGCGAATCGATGCGACGCGGAATCCGGGCAGCCGCCCGGGATGGGATCGTGCAGATATCGGCCGGGAATTATGGCGGTAATCTGGGGCAATACAAGATCAGGCTAAACGAATTGGTGCAGGTTTCACCATGAAACATGAAGATAACAATGTTAGATACGCCGCGCGCGCGGTAAGGTGTGCCGCGCGTACCGACCTACTGGTACAGGGCTCAGTATGAAACTAAGGTTACATACCTTACCGGAAGTACCCCTGGAAGCTGAGGTGATTTCTCCGGATTGCCTACAGGGCTTGTCGGAATCGGAAGCGGGAACTTTACCGATTTTTCACGGCAACCGAAAGGTCGCCTTGAGCGAATTTTTCGAACTATCAGGCCAGGTGAACAAATCCGATCCTTTGGTCGAACTCGAAGGAGACCTGTCGCGAGTCAAGCTGATCGGCCATTCGATGAGTGCAGGCCGATTGGTAATCAATGGCAATGTCGGCGCCCATCTCGGCGCCTCGATGAAGGGAGGGGAGATCGTTGTCCACGGCAATGCCGCTGACTGGGTGGGCCGTGAAATGTCAGGCGGACGCATCGTGATCAGCGGCAATGCCGGTCACATGGTCGGCAGCGCGGTACGCGGAAGTTCCGCCGGGGTTCAGGGCGGGGAAATCATTATTCACGGCAACGCGCTGAATGAAGTTGGTAACGGGATGCGCCGGGGCTTGATCGCGATCGGCGGGAATACCCACGATTTTACCGGCGTGAATATGCTGGCCGGCACGATCATTGTGCTTGGCAGAGTCGGAATGAGGCCCGGCGCGGGGATGATCCGAGGTTCCATTATCGCGATGGAACGTACCGAAGTCCTGCCCACTTTTACCTATAACTCGACAATTCAACCGGATTTCATCCGTTTCTATTTGTTCCATTTGCGCAAATTGGGAATGTCGATCAAAGATGAATTCATCAATGGTCGATATGAACGATGGAGCGGTGACTCCGTTGAGCTCAACAAGGGCGAGATCCTGATGTTCGCCGGGTAGGACGCACTCTCCATCCTTCCTGAAGGCGGCGCTTCCCTGACGAAGTTTGGAGCCAGAACTCAAACCTGGCGCGCCGCCGGGCGCCGCCGCGAATTTTCCAGCACAAGCACGGTGGTCACGAAAATGACCAGGCTCAAACTGCCGGCTGCGAGCGAATGCCATCCGCTGAATTGAATGAACCAGGTGTTCGCAAAGAAGATCATCAGTCCGAGCAATAGGTAGCCCAGGACCGCGGTTAAATCGTATCGCACCGGGTAATAGTGCCGGCTGAATCCATAAGACATCGCACACATCATGAAATAACAGACCAAAGTCGCCCACGCCGACCCCGTGTAACCAAATTTTGGAATCCACCAGATATTCAGCGCCACGGTGATTCCCGCGCCGGTCAGCGAAACCAGCGCACCGAGGCCGGTTCGATCGGTGAGTTTGTACCATACCGAGAGATTGACATAGATGCCCAGGAACAAGTTAGCGATCAGCAGAATCGGCACAACATTGAGGCCAACCCGGAACGATTCGCCGATGAAGTACTTGAAAACATCCAGATACAGGGTGACGAGCAGAAAAACGAACACGCAGAAGATAACGAAATAGCGCATTACATCGGCATACAGCGCCGCCGATTCCCGCCGGCCGGACTGAGCGAAAAAGAATGGTTCGCCGGCATAACGAAACGCCTGGATAAACAGTGACATCAGGATGGACAATTTATAGCAGGCGCCGTACACACCGAGCAGGTGCAAATTGGTCTTGAGATCGTAGGGTAACAGGGTCTTCATGATTGCGCGATCAAGCGTTTCGTTGACCGCGCCGGCGAGCCCGATGATCACCATCGGCACGGAGTAGCGCAGCAGGCGCGCCAGCATCCCGAAGTCGACGCCGGCCTGCAAACCGCCAAGCTGCGGCAGCAGCAGGACGACCTTGACCGAGCTCGCGATCAGGTTCGCGATGAAGATGTAACCGACCCCGATTGCCGGATCGTACCATTGGGCCGAGAACGAATCCGGAGCGGTCTCGAATACGTGCCGGCAATAGACTATGAGATAAAGATTCACCGCGACGGCAAGCAGTATCTCGATCAATTTGATCGAGGCGAAACGCAATGCCCGGTTCTCCGCTCGCAGTCTGGCGAATGGAATCGCAGCGGTCGCGTCGAGCGCAAGGATACCACCGAACCAGACCAGATACTCGGGGTGACCTGGATAGCGAAGCAGCGAAGCCAGGCGGTCCAGCCCGGCGTAGAGGGCGGCTAGAAAAATCGCATTGACCAGGATGACCAGATACAAGCTGGTGGAATAGCACTTAGCCTCCATACCGGTGCGAAAGCGGAAATATCCGGTCTCCAATCCGCACACCAATACGACGGCGAAAAATCCAGCGTAAGCATAGAACTCCGAGACAACGCCATATTCAGCGGGACTGAACCAATAGGTATACAGCGGGACCAGCAGATAATTGATGAACCGGCCCAGAATGCTGCTCAGGCCATAAACCGCCGTTTGCGACGCGAGTTGTTTAAGCGGATTCACCGGATCGCGTCCTTTGAATGGTTGGATACTTGCCAAGATAGCAGAATAGTATTGTGAGCAAAGACCGGAGACGTCCGGTCTTTGCTCACAATGGCGGCGGACCAGGGCAATGGCGACGCAAAATCCAGAGCGTTGGTGCGACGGATCCAGGAACGACGAACAGCGGATTCACTGGAAGCAAAATCGGACCACGGCCGGAACGGGCATCAGATCGGGTCCTCTCCTACACCGTTTTCGCCGTAATGATTTATTTCATGGCTCCGAACTTCGCACGGGGGTCAAACGCAAGCTCCTTTGCCATCTCCCGATAGATTTTTTCGGCTTTTACGCTATCCGAGGGCGGTAGTGCGATCTGCAGCGTGACATAAAGATGGCCGCAGGGCGAACCCGGAATACCCCGGCCTTTTAACCGTATACGGCTACCCTGCTTCGATCCCGCCGGAATTTTCAGTTCGACCATGCCGTCGGGAGTCGGAATCTTTACCGTGGCGCCGAGTGCAGCCTCCCAGGGCGTAACCGGTAAATCGAGATAAACATCGGCTTCGTCCACCGTGAAGAATGGATGCGTATTAAAGTCGATTTCCAAGTATAAATCGCCGCGACCGACTGGCTTGTTTCCAGGAATGCCCTGTCCTACGAGACGGATGCGCTGCCCTGCTTTAATGCCCTTCGGAATCCGCACGTCTAATACGCGGTCCGCGGTTTTATCCTGTCCGTCGCCGCCGCGTATGGGTAATTGAAGATTTACCCTGCGATTCGCTCCCTGATAGGAATCGATCAAATCGATCCGAACCTTGATATAGTGATCTGTCGCGTGAACTCGCTTTTTGTCCTTCTTGTTTTCCGAAGATTTAAAGCTCCGGCCAAACAAGGACATTATGAATTCGCCGAAACCCGGATTGGAGGCCCGCCTGGCCTGGCTTCCCGAGAAGAAACCGTCTTTCCAGCCCGGGCCGGAGCGGTATTTCTCGCCGGTCTTCCATTGATGCTCGAGTCGATCATAAGCCGTTCGCTTTTCAGGATCCTTGAGCACCTCATAGGCCTCGCCAACATCCTTGAAGCGCTCTTCGGCGTTCTTTTCATGGCTAAGATCTGGATGATACTTGCGCGCCAGTTTCCTGTAGGCGCTTTTGATCGTCTCCTGCGTCGCGTTTCGATCGACACCGAGGACCACGTAATAATCTTTGTATTGCATTCGGATCCGTTGTTATCGCATGAAATTTGGCTGTTTGTTGCGGATCGGTCCGTTTTTCCCAATTAAATTCCATTGGATAACGTCAATTGTGATCAATGTTTATCCTGATTATAAAGATGGTTCAGCTGCAACGTCGTACCGGCAGGCAGATTGCCGGTATCCAGATTACCTGGATGTAATGTTTGCAGGCCTTCCCCGGCTGCCGGAACGACGTAATTTGAGCCATAAGCTAGCGTCTTAGTAATCAGGATGTTTATTACTTCTCCATCAGAACATCGTCTACTATTTCGACGGCAAATAAATGAGAAAATGCCATTTCACCGGTCCGTAAACAATCAACATGCAGATATAGTTTACCAGAACCTGGAAATCCTTAAGGATCTTTACCTCTCGCGGATTCAACGAGTCCGGGAGCGGTACTTATCAAGCGAGAGTTTCCGTCCGAGCCAACCAGCAACCAACGGTGACTTGGTCACAACCTCCGCAGCGGATTTTCAGATCCGATTCTTTTCCGGAAAAAAAATCCATGCACCGGCAGTAACACCGGTTGGCGCCAGCAATTCTCGTTTTGGCGATATTGGTAGGTCGGGTTAGGCGCGCATCCAATAAACTGGACTTTTTTATCGCTGGGCTTGACGCGCGCCGTAACCCGACACGACGAGGGTTGGTTTGAAGTCTGTGTCGGGTTACGGCGCGCGGTTTGTGCAAGAGTTAGGACAAGGTAATGTGGAGCGCGCCTAACCCGACCTACGATTGGACGCACGTTTCTGATCAAAATGAGAATTGCTGGGTTGGTGCACAGCGATTTCCGAAATTAATCGCAAGCAGCTATAATATGACGCATTTTTATTCAGGTGTTGGCCACAATTTCGTGGCCGCCCTGTCCACAGGGTTCCCCAATGTCCATCGAAGCACCGAAGATCCTAAATTTTAACCAGTTGTCACTCGCCGAGCCGGTATTACAGGCCTTAAACGACGTGGGATATGAAACCCCGTCACCGATTCAGGCTCAAGCCATTCCTCCTTTACTGGCCGGGCAGGATGTACTCGGGCAGGCGCAGACTGGGACCGGCAAGACTGCGGCTTTCGCGTGTCCGTTGCTTTCACGCCTGAATGCCGATCGGCTCGAACTGCAGATTCTGGTTCTGACGCCGACGCGTGAACTCGCGCTTCAGGTCGCTGAAGCGTTTCAGCGTTATGCTGGCCATATCAGGGGGTTTCATGTATTACCGATTTACGGCGGACAGGAATACGGTTCGCAGATCCGGCAATTAAAACGCGGAGTCCATGTCGTGGTTGGCACCCCGGGCAGGATCATGGATCATATGCGGCGCGGTACGCTGGATCTGAGCGGCTTGAATGCGCTGGTTCTCGACGAGGCGGATGAAATGTTGCGCATGGGTTTTATTGAGGATGTCGAATGGATCCTGGAACAAACCCCTAAAAACCGGCAAACCGCACTTTTTTCCGCGACGATGCCGGAGGCGATCCGGCGTATCGCAGCAAAACATCTGAACGAGCCTCAGACCATTACGGTCAAGGTCAAAACCCGCACCGCCGAAACCATCCGGCAACGATACTGGATGGTCAGCGACGTTCATAAACTCGATGCCTTGACGCGGATCCTGGAAGCGGAACCGTTCGAGGGTACGATTATTTTCGTGCGTACCCGCAATGCCACCGTTGAACTTGCGGAAAAGCTCGAAGCCCGCGGTTATGCATCGGCGGCGCTGAACGGCGATATTCCGCAGAAGCAGCGGGAGCAAACCGTAGCGGGCCTGAAAGCAGGTCGGCTGGATATCCTGGTCGCCACCGATGTGGCCGCCCGCGGATTGGATGTAGACCGCGTCAGCCATGTCATTAATTATGATATCCCCTACGATTCCGAAGCTTATATTAACCGGATCGGACGTACGGGACGAGCCGGCCGCAAAGGCGAGGCGATCTTATTCGTCTCACCCCGGGAGAAGCGCCTGCTGCGGATCATTGAACAGTCAACCCGGCAAAAAATCGAGATGATGGAATTGCCTTCGACAGAAATGATCAACGACAAACGGATGGACCGGTTTGCGCAACGGATTACCGATACGCTCGCAAGCGACGAACTCGAATTCTATCAACAGCTTCTTGAGAGGTATCAGCGGGAACACAATATACCGGCAATTGAAATTGCCGCCGCATTAGCGAAACTTCTGCAAGGGAATGAACCTTTTCTACTTAAACCGAAAACGGAAAAAACACATCGGAAAGAAAAAGACAGAACCCCGGGCCAATCCAGCCAAAGGCAAACCGAGCGAAGATCCCAAGAAACCCGGGATCGTCCTTACCGGACTGAACGGTATCGGATGGAGGTCGGCCATCTGCACGGGGTGAAGCCGGGGAACATCCTCCGGATTCTGACCAGCGAAACCGGCCTCGATACTCAATACATCGGCCGGATTGATATTCAGGATGAATACAGTATCGTCGATTTGCCTGAAGGAATGCCCAATGAGGTGTTCCGTGACCTCAAAAAATCATGGATTGCGGGACAACCGTTAAAGATTTCACGAATCGATTCGGCCTCGACTATGATCTCATCGAAGAAATTTCCGAAACCGAAGAAACCATCATCAGAAGGAAAAAAAGCAGGGCACAAACGCGGATAGAAAAACTCCCCGGTGTTCCAACGGCTAATCCGCGGTTTGACCTGCATTCGTTCCTGCCAAGAAATCCGTTCGCTACCAGACGAATATTCGACGTCCGATAAATCGATTCAATAGATCGCGTTCGGCTGGTGAAAAGGCTTTGCAGAAATACAGAATGATCAGATACAGAATACCGGTAAGAAAAGCTATGGCTAATGAGCTCAGTAACTCATTGATGCCAAGATTGAAGCGATAAACAACAATATTAAAGCAACTGGCAATCAGGACTGATCCAACCGAGGCGAGAATAATACGCGTCATTCTGCGCCAATCCACCCGATAACGATACCCCAGCCTGCGTAATGTCGAGAGGGTATAAAAATTGCGAAAGGCTGCGAGAAACAGGATACCCGAGATTAATCCGTTTAATCCTAGATTGAAGATCAATCCAAGGTAAATCGGAAACAACAATAATACGCTGCAATTACTGGAAACCAATATACGGGATTTCTCGACCGCGTTCGCAATCAACCTTAATACAAGCTGATGACTATTGATCATCATCACGATCATCAACCCTGTAATCGGCAATATCGCGGTAGTATATTTATCTCCGCTAATCAGACCGATAACAGGAGCCCCCTCAAAAGCCATCCAGGCGGTGATCGGCGCAAGGATAAAAAGATTAATCTTAAGCACTATTGAGGCCATTTGATTGAGATTCTCGAAGTTTTTATTTTCTATATAACGAGCCACGAATACCGGTTCGATCAAGCCGAGTAACAACGTTGCGGGAAGGTAACGCATCATGACGTCACTGAGCGTATAGGAAAATCCCAGGACCGCGGTCTGAAAATGAGTCAAAAAGCTCGCGGCCAGAAGCTTTGTCGTGCCGTCCATGAACGGCAAGCCCAGGAGTAGCGTCAAATAATTATCCCACCCCATCCGAATTAACCTTAGCGGAGACTGTCGCTCCTCCTTGGCATTCACTTTTCCTACGAATTTGGATAATTTGATTAGTGAATATAAAATCCTCAGGCCGCAGGCAGCGGTGAAAATCCAATAAACGTCGCCCAATGGCAATTCGTTGGTATATACCATACAGGCGACAATTGCCGCCAGCCGGGTTATAAATTCGATCAGATTGCCGATCGTGGCTTCGCGCTGATAAAGCAGGGCTTGTAAGACCAGGCCGTATTGTTCAGCGACGCTCTTACTCAAGCTGTAAAAGCAAAACGGAACCATTATATTGACCGCTTCCGCGATCGACAGGTAACTAAAAACCGAATCCGCCCAGAAATTTAAGGGGATCAGCAAACAAAGCAAAACGCCCATGCGCACGAAGATAAACCATCGGATGCAAACGCGAATGGTGCGTTCGGCCCCGTTTTGCCTGTACTCGGGCAGAAACCTTGAAATAACTCGTTCGATCCCGCCGTTTGAGAGGATCGTAATAAAATAGAAAAGGCCCGACAAAGCGGTATAGGCCGCATAGGTTGTAATGGAAAAGGCGCGGATCAGCAATATCGCTGACGCGAACGAAGCCAACGAAGCCACGCCACGTCCAAACAGATAATGAATTAGGCTTTTACGGACCCGTTCGCGAGAATAATAGCGTTTGGCTGCGGTCTGCAAGTGTGGAGTCTCGCGGCTCAAATAATACTTATATCAATATTGAAATACCAAGCTGCAGCGCCCAATCCCGCAGCCATGCTTTTTACCTGCTGAATGGAATATCGTCTCAGGCCCATCGTCATAAATAAAAAACAAGTCTGAACGCTTCGACTCCGTGCGATTTTTTTTCAGATCGTATAAAACGAATAGACTCTGAGTAGCATCGCGGATCAGCCGTGAAAACCACACTCGCTACCAGACGAATAGTCTACGGCCTGCAAATCGATTCAAGAGATCGCGTTCAGCTTGTGAAAACGCCTTACAGAAATACATTATGATCAAATACAAAAGGCCCGTAACGGCCGCTATGATCAACGAGGTGGTTAACTTGTTGATGCCAAGATTGAAAAAATTAACGGCAAGATTGAAGTTGGTCGCAATCAAGGCCGACCCGAGTGAGGCAATTCCGATACGCATCATCCTCAGCCAATCCAGGCGATAGCGATACCCGAGTCTGCGCAACCACCAGACCGTATACAAATTGCGAACAGCCGCGAGGAATATTATGCCCGCGATAAGGCCGTCGAACCCCACATAAAAAATTAACCAGATATGGACCGGAAACAGTAATATTACGACCCAACCGGCGGAAACCAATATTTTCGATTTCTCCACCGCGTTCGCGATCAGCGTCAAGACAATCTCGTGGCTGTCGATGATCATCACAATCATCAATGCGGCTATCGGCATTACGGCGTTTGTGTATTTTCCGCTGCTGATCAGGCTGATTAAAGGAGCCCCATCGAAAACCAACCAGGCGGTGATCGGAGCGAGTATAAAAAGATTGATCTTGAGTATGATCAACGCCATCTCGTTGAGATTTTCGAAGTTCTTATTCTTGAGGTACCGCGCCATGAATACCGGTTCGATCAGTCCGAGTAATAAATTCGCGGGAAGGTAACGCATCAGTACGTCGGTGAGCGTATAGGAAAAGCCGAGGACGGCGGTCTGAAAATGAGTCAGAAAGCTTGCGGCAAGGAGCTTCGTCGTGCCGTTCATGATGGGTAAACTCAAAAGTAGAGCCAAGTAATTATCCCATCCGAAGCGCAAGAGTCTCAGCGGAGATAACCTTTCTTCGCGAGCGTTCACTTTTCCGACGAATCTCGATAATTTGATCTGCGAGTATAAAATCGCCAGTCCGCACGAGGCAGTGAAGATCCAGTAAACGTCGGCCAATGGAACTTGTTTGGCGTGCACCATGTAGGCGACGATTGCGCCCAGCCTGGTTATGAATTCAATCAGATTAGCGATAGTGGCTTCGCGCTGATAAAGCAGTGTCTGCAAAACCAGTCCGTATTGTTCAGCAGCGATCTTGCTCACTACAAACAGGCAGAACGGAATCATTACGTCCGTCCCTTCAGTGATCGACAGGTACCCAAAAACAAGATCCGCCAGTAAATACAAGGGCATCAGCAGGCAAAGCAAGAACACCATGCGCACGAAAGTCAGCCAGCGGAGACAGACGCGGATTGTGCGCTCGGCTCCGTTTTGCCTGAATTCGGGAAGAAATCTTGGAATGACCCGTGGTATTCCCGCGCTGGAAAAAATCGAAATAAAGTAGAAAAGCCCGGACAACGCGGTATAAGCCGCATAGGTCGGAACGGAGAACGCCCGGATCAGTAATATCGCTGAAGCGAACGATAGCAGGGAAGCCACGCCGCGTCCAAATAAATAGTGAATTAGACTTTTTCGAACCCGGTCGCGTGAATATTGACGTTTGCCTTCTGTCTGCAATCGGGAATCTCCCAGATAAGAACGAGGTTATAATGAAGAGTTTTGGTGCAGGGCGCGATACCGCATCCATGACGCTAGTAGTAGAAAAGAATATTCCCTTTTCTATGATTTAGAAGCTATTACCCCGGTTCTCTCAGGGTAGTTCTTGGGATTTCCAGAAAGTCCATGTTGGTTAGCCCGGGTAACAACAACTGGTTACGTGCTTTATTGTTCCCCATGGCGCGCAGCAAAAAAACCGATGCAATCATTATTATTTTAGCAAATATTTTCTTGTATATGAAAATCCAGCGATGCCGCAACCGCGTCCGATACTGGACGATCACGTGACCCTACCCCAGAACTTACGGGCGCACGCCCGATACCGGCCACAATTGAATCTGGCGCGGATTTCGATTCAACTGCTACAATTCGTCCGTTAAGGCAACGCTGAATAAGAACCATCCCGGATTTCCTAGCGGCCGGTACCCTATGCGATTCGGTGTTGCCGTTTAAAAGATTAGAGGTTTACGGCGTTCGGTGTTGGCAGCGCATCCGTAGCGCAGGAAGCCCTGATTTAATCGGAGCTGCCCTTAAAACCCATTGATGTGGATAAACAAATGATCGAAAACCAAACCAATCTTCAAGCGATTATTGACTCGGCGGTTACGATGGCGGAAAGTCCGGCGAATTTTTATCAACAAATGCCGAAAACGGGCGGTTATCTGCCGCCGATCCTTTTCGTCGTTGTCATGTCGGTGCTGGCCGGCCTTGTCCTTTTTGTGTACTTTATGTTCGGACTTGGCCTGGTCGGCGGCGCCGCGTTGGGTGTTGGCGCCATTTTAATGACCGTCATCGCGTCGCTGATCGGCAGTTTTATCGCCGCGGCAATCCTGTATGTAATTTGGAAATTAATGGGTTCGAACGAGTCCTACGAAACCGCGTACCGTTGTGTCGCTTATGCGTCCATCGCGTACCCTGCCTCGGCCCTGTTGGGGCCGCTGCCTTACATCGGTTCGGTGATTGCCATGCTGCTGGGCTTTTATCTGATGACGATTGCGAGTACCGAGGTCCATGGTTTGGCAAAACGCAATACCTACATCGTTTTCGGAATATTGGCGGCACTGGCGACAATTTCCAGTATCAGTAGCGAAATCGCTACTCGAAAAATGGTTTCCAGCGCTGAACAGTATTCACGGCAATTTAAAGGGTTGGAGAATGTCGACGAAATGACGCCGGAACAGGCGGGAAAGGCCTTCGGAGATTTTCTAAAAGGTATGGAGGAAGCGACGAAGAGTGCGAAATGAGTAACGGGCACGGTGCTGACCGTTACGTAGCCGTACGATTATTGGTCCTGCGGGTTAATCGCTGGCCGGCCGCGAAAGGATGCGCGGAGTTGGCCCTGACGCGCGGGCGCTGAGTCCGCTGAACATTCCAGAATCGAGTTATCCAGGATATCCTTGATTATACTTGGTCAGATTGACCCGCAAGCTCATCATACCCGGGACGTATCCAGCGCCCGTGGACGGCATTCTCGCAGCCATCCATGGAGCCTGGATTCCGGTAATCTGCCTGCCGGAACAACGATTTGAAACATTTCGCTAATTCAATTTAACAAAGTAGAACTAACAAGAGGTTACATGAACTCTACGTTGCCCGTTTCGATGTGATACATACCCCCGACGATCCCGATTTTCCCACTGGCTTCCGATTCTTTTAAGATGGGGCTTCTTTTGAATATCTGTTCCCTGGCAGTCAAGACATTTCGATCGGCTACCCTCTGTACGAAATCGGGATCGCCCGCATCAGTCACTTTATATTTCGATTTGACGGCTGCGATGGCCGGCCTGATCTTATCGAGAAGTTGGGTCAGATTGCCCATTTTGAGATCCGCGCAGGCGCCTTTCACCGCACCACAATTGGAATGGCCGAGCACCACGATGAGCTTCGAACCCGCGGCCTCACAGGCATATTCCATGCAGCCGAGGATATCGTCATTCACCACGTTCCCGGCCACCCGCACACTGAAGATATCGCCGAGACCCTGATCGAATATCAGTTCGGCGGATGTGCGTGAATCGATGCAACTCAGAATGATCGCCATCGGAAACTGGTGTGCACGCGACTCGTTGATTTGCTCCAGCATATTCCGGTTCGAATTCAAATTGTTCACGAACCGCCGGTTACCTTGTTTCAGTATTTCGAGCACCACGGCCGGGGTCAGCGACTCCTGGCAGTCGCGGGTCTGCGGACGGCTGGTCGGAACCGGTTCCAACCTGCCGTAACCGCGGAAGTTTTCCAGTTGAAACTGGATATTCTTGCGCTTGGCCTCGATTTTGAAATTTTCGATCACTTCGTAAACGTCAAAATCCAGGAACAAACATTGCGTGGCATCGAGAACCAGTTCGGAATTGCGCGGAACTTTTTTCAAAACTTTTACAATATCCGCTTTGTTCAAAAACGATACATTTTTGGATAAATGCAGGATGGTCTTGTTGCGTTCCCGTTCGGTGTACAGCACAAACGACGATTTATGGTGCTCCAACAAAATGAAGAACAGGGCAACCGCCATGCCGATACTCACCCCGATAAATAGATCGGTCAACACGAGTCCGAGTACGGTAACGATAAAAGGAACGAAATGTTCCATTCCGGTGTTATACAGGTCTCTGAACTGAGCAGGTTTTGCGAGCCGGTAGCCGACCACGAGCAGCACGGACGCAAGACTCGCGAGCGTAATCATATTGATGAACGGAGCGATGACCAGCACCGCCCCGAACATCAAAAGACCTTGGATAAAGGCGGCGGCCCTGGTTTTCGCGCCGGCTTGCAGGTTGATCGAACTGCGCAATATTACCTGGGCAACCGGCAGCCCCCCAAGCAGGCCGCAAACGATATTCCCTGCCCCTTGCGCGCAAAGTTCCCGGTTCACCGGAGTCAGGCGCTTTTCAGGATCCAGCTTTTCGGTGCCCTCGACGCACAGCAGCGTCTCCAAGCTGGCCACCAGCCCAAGAATCAACGCGGTTAGATAAACTCTGGAATTACCGATCTGGGAAAAATCCGGAAAGTCCGATTGTGCGAACAGATCCATCGCGCCCGCGCTGACCGGGATCAAGACCAGATGTTTTCCGGATAACGCGAGATCGGGAGCCAGGTTTGAAAACAGCAGATTAATCGCGGTACCGGCAGGAACCGCGATTACCGCTCCATGGACCAGTCGAGGAAATCGAAAACGTTTGAGCAGCGAACTTTCCCAGGCGATCAGGATGAGCAAGGTTGTGATTGAAATGATCACCGCGCCCGGGGCAATGTATTCGAACATATGGCCCAATTCGGAAACGGTCGTGTAACCGTCCTTCTGAACGAAAGACAGGTCCCCTTCATAGTCGGCGTCGTACCCCAGGGCATGCGGTATTTGCTTCAGAAATATGATGATCCCGATGCCCGACAACATGCCGCTGATGACCGCCGACGGGAAATAATAACTGATCACTCCGGCGCGGCAAATGCCCATCAGGACCTGCAGGCCTCCGGCCAAGACCACCGCGAGCAGAAAAGCCTGAAAGCCTAGATCGTCGATCGCGCTAAGCACGATCACCGCAAGGCCCGCGGCCGGGCCGCTGATCCCGAAGGCCGAGCCGCTCAGCATGCCGACGACGGTTGCCCCGACAATACCGGCAATCAGTCCGGACACCATCGGCGCTCCGGATGCGAGCGCAATTCCCAGACATAATGGCACCGCAACCAGAAGAACCGCGAATGCGGCGACTAAATCGTTGCCGAGACGGCCCAAACCAAAAACTGCCGATTGCGCCCGAGAACCGGGTTCATGACTCATAATATTCACCGATCAGTCGTTTTTGATGTTGTGTTGGGTGGGTATAAACGGCCCAAACGTCAACTATTATACCGATGTTCGTACCGGACGAAGTCATCTGGATCGTACGGCGAATTCCGCGCTGCCCGTTGAGATTTCGGTGTGAAATCGTAACCATTTCCGGCCCTCTGACTGCCGGCGGCGACATTTGCGGTTGACCGTGTTAGCTGTGGGGAACGGGTTCGAAGGCGCGCCTATTCGAGATCGCTGTCGAGTCGGCAAAGGCCGTGGGATAACCGCAGCGAAAACATGAGATGACCTATTCCAGACACAAAAAAACCAGCCAGATTTAACTCGCTTCCGTCCAACCCCCACCGAACGCTCTATAGACCGATACCGTGGCGCTGAGTATCTGTTCGACGGCTTGTACCAGGGCGCTTTGCGAACCGAGTAAATTGCGCTGCGCAGTCAATACGGTTAAAAAATCGCGGGCGCCGGCTTCATAAAGGTCCAAAGACAGGCGATAAGCTCTCGCGGATTCAATCACGGCGACCCGCAGTGCATCAGCCCGTAATTCAGATTGTTTGCGGATAACCATCGCATCCTCGACATCCTGGAACGCAACCAGAATGGTTTTATGGTAGTTCTACAATAATTCATCGCGGCGCGATTCGGTCCGTTCCAGCTCGCCGCTAAGGCGTCCGCCCTGGAAAATCGGCGTCGTTAGATCACCGGCCAATGCCAGAACCAATCCAGCCGGTTGCGCGGCGGCGTTCGCGGAAAACAATGATTCCAGACCCAGCCTCAACCGCGGATAGAAAGCCGCCCGCGCTACGCCAATATCGGCATGGACCGCGCGCAATTCCAATTCTGCCTGGCGGACATCTGGGCGCAGATCCAGCAAGGCCTTCGGATGCGGGGCATTCAGACTCGGAATGATGATCTCGTCGATGGTCGCGGTTCTCAGTTTAAGTTGCCGGGGAGCCAGGCCAAGCAGGATCGCTAGTGCATTGCGGGCCACTCCGGTCTGCTGGCGCAGCAATTCAAGTTGGGCGATGTGACCGGCCAATTCCGTTTTCTGCTGGGCCAGGTCCAGGGCGGACACCGCGCCGAGCTGTACGCGGATATCGACGATCCTTAGAATTTCCTTCGCATTCCGGATATTGCTCACTGCGATCTGTTGCTGATCGCGTAGACTGACTACCCTGAAATAAGCCTGAGCGACATCGGCCGTCACCACCAGGCGCAGCGCCTCACGCAACAAATCGACACTTTGTTGCCGGGTTAGGGCCGCGTCACGCGCGGCACGCAACCGGCCCCATAAATCAGCTTCGTAGTTGACGTTAAATCCCAGAAAACTGGGACGTGCGTTGGCGTCCGACCGGTCGGTCCAGCTCCGGATTCCGGTTCCGTTCAACGAGGCGTCCGGTAGTAAAGGGGCTCCGGCGATCTTGGCCTGTGCGCGGGCCTGTTCGACTCTCGCGGCCGCGGCGCTTAAATCGATGTTGGCGGTGAGGGCGGCGGCGATCAGACGATTCAAGCCATTGTCGCCGAAGTCTGCCCACCATCGCGGCGAAAAGCTCGTCGTTCCCTTCGGAATTGGATCACGGAAGGTCCAATCCATCGGGAGTTCGAACGCCGGCCGGCGGTAGTCCGGAACCAATGAACAAGCACCGAAGACAAGCCCGAAGCTCATAAAAATCCAGCGCGCCATGGGCTTACTCCGCGGCCAGGGCAGCGACCGGATCCAAACGGGCGGCTTTTCGAGCGGGTAGATAACCGAAGATTACCCCGGTGGCAAAGGCACACGAGAACGCCAACAATGCCGGCAACGGAGAAAAAATGACCCGCATCCCCAAGAGGCTGAGCAGCATGCCGGCTCCGATTCCGGCCGTCACTCCGAACAAGCCCCCAATCGTGCACACGACTACCGATTCGGTGTTGAACTGCAACAGAATGTCCCATTTCCTGGCTCCGCTGGCCATTCGGATACCGATTTCCCGCGTGCGCTCGGTCACACTGACCAGCATGATGTTCATAACCCCGATCCCGCCCACCAATAGCGATATCGCGCCGACGGTTCCGAGCAGGACCGACAGGGTATTTTGTGCCTCGGTGGCCGTTTCCAGGACAGCCGCCCGGTTGCGGACCCGGAAATCCTCGGTCCGGTGGCGATGCAACAGCAGTTTTTCAATAGCGCCTTGGGTCTTATCGATTTCATCCAGATCACCGACGCGTACCGTAATATTGTTCAGATAGTTTTGTCCGAATAATCGAATCATACCGGTGGTCAAGGGGATAAAAATAGAATCGTCCTGGTCGTTGCCGCGAATGTCGGCGCCTTTTCCCGCCATGACCCCGATCACCTCAAAGGGTATATTCTGCACCAGAATATACGTACCGTCGGGGTTTTCACCCTCGGCATACAATGTTTCCAAGACGGTTTTGCCCAATACGGCGACCGGAGCATAACGCTGATAATCGCGGACAGTAAAAAAGTCCCCCTGGGTCACGATCCAATCATTGACAGCCGGAAAGTCCGCGTTGACCCCTTGCACGGTGGTGGCATAATCAATGTTTCCGTTACGCGCGGTTACCCGCGCGTAACGTTCCGGCACGACCGATACGACATTTGGAATCTCTTCGATTGCGGAGGCGTCCTGCGGAGTCATGGTCGCCACGTCGCCGCTGCCGCGCAAACCCGGCGCGCCGGGACGAACGGCGAGTAAATGGGTTCCCATCTCGCGGATCTGATCCAATACCTGTTGCCGGGTTCCTTCTCCGACCGCCAGCATGGTCACCACGGCAGCCACGCCGATGATGATGCCCAGCAGCGTCAGCGTAGTCCGAAAGAAATTTACGCGTAAAGCCCGCATTGCGGTCTTGCAGGATTCAATGACTTCCGGAAACCACCCCGCCGCGCCTCGGCGCCGCGCTTGAAGATGATTGACACCCTGCGGGATCCGCGGCGGCGATTCCTCGATAATCTTGCCATCCCGCATCGAGACGATGCGGTCGGCGTTGGCCGCGATTCTGTCGTCGTGAGTGATCAACAGAATGGTTCGCCCTTCTTCGTGAAGTTCACGCAATAAAACCATCAACTCCTCACCGCTGGCGCTGTCCAAAGCCCCGGTCGGTTCATCGGCCAGAATGACCGGCGGATCGTTCATCAACGCACGCGCAATCGCAACCCGTTGTTGCTGTCCGCCCGACAATTGTGCGGGCCGGTGATTGCAACGCTCCGCCAAACCCAGCCGAGTCAGCAGGTTCCGGGCGCGCCGAACCCGGAGGGGCTTTTCCCATCCGGCATAAATTGCAGGAATCTCGACGTTTTCCAGGGCACTGCAGTTACCAAGCAGGTGATACCGCTGAAATACGAAACCGAAGGTTTCGGGGCGTAACGCGGCGAGTTGGTCCGGATCCAGGCCGCTTACCTCGCGGCCGTCAATGCGATACTGACCGGAGTCCGGCCGATCCAGGCAACCGATCAAATTCATCAGCGTGGATTTCCCCGAACCGGACTGGCCGACGATGGCTACGAATTCTCCCGGCCAGATCGTAATCGACACGTTGTCCAGCGCTTTGACCGACGTCTCTCCCGCCCGATAATGGCGATCAACGTGCAGCAACTCCAGCAGGGGATTCGGTAAGGATGGCGGAGACGTCCGGTTTATCATAAATACGGATAAACCGATGAGCGCCCAGGGCCGTCCGCAGATTTGGGTTTATCCGTAATCACCCGATCTCCCTCGGCCAAACCTTGTGTGACTTCGGCAAGCCGGCGGGTCTTCAATCCGACATGTACCGTTTTTTCCTCAATTCCCGCGGGTCCCATGGTTTTTATCCGGTAAGCCTTACCCGATTGGTCATCCGCATCCGGTAGTCGGTTCCGCAAAACGGGGGTAGGCGCCAAAAGCACCTGCCGTGCTCTTCCGAGCACAAAAAACATCTGTGTGCTCATGCCGGTCATCAATCGGCGGTCCTGGTTATCGACATCCACGAGAACGTTATACAACACTACGCTGTTGATTACTTCGGGCGAGGGCAACAATTGCCTGACGACCCCGTTCCAGGTCCGGTCTTCTTCGCCCAGCGTGGTAAAATAGACGGACATTCCGGTCCTGATGCTGAAAATATCGGCCTCGGCGACCTGCGCCCGCGCGGTCATCACGTCCAATTTGGCCAGTTGCATCAGCATCGGGGTCTGCTGGTTTGCATTCAGCGTCTGCCCCTCGCGGGCGATCTGTTGGACTACGGTGGCGTCCATTGGCGCATAGATCTTGGTAAAGCCCAGGTTGGCCTGATCGCCTAATAATGTCGATCGGACCTCTTCCATTTGCGCTTGGATGGAGGCCGCGCGCGCCCTCGCTACCTTGAGGTTGGCTTCGCTGGTTTGCAGGATCTCCTGGCTGATCGCCCGCGAGTCAATCAGATTCCGGTTACGGTACAGTTGCTGTTCGGCCAGGACAATTTGAGCTTCCTGTTCGCGCAGTTGGGCCTCAAGATTCTGGAGTCTCGCCTTATCCGCCTGTACCCGGGCCGCATATATCCTCGGATCGATTTCGGCCAGCCATTGGCCGGCTCGAACATCGTCAACAATCGAGACATGAATTTTTTGCAACTGACCAGTGACTTGAACCCCGATGTCGACATATTCCTTCGGTTCCAGTTTACCCTGCGCAGTCACGTTCTCCTCAATATCGCCGAGGATCACGGCAACCGTCTCGTAATCAGGACCTTCATTCTTCGATCCCGACCACTCCGTAAAGAATCCGGTGCCGGTAACGACCAACAACAAAGCAGAACCGACCATTGTCAACTTCCGCAAACGGCTTTTTGGAATTCGACGAGTGATACAATTCACTGAATTGGATTCTTGTTCATGATTTCAAAATCATCGATGAGATTCGCAAACTTTGATTTAGTTTCTGCCGCAGCCCATCTCACCGCGAATTGATGTAGGGAAAATCTGTATAAATGCATCGCGGATTTATCAGCGGTCGGCAACACCAAATTCGATTTTGAGAGATTCCTTTGGGGCGGTCTCGATTACTTTTCGTAACCCATCCATTAAACGGGATAAGCAAGTGGAGCTGTCGGCAATAGTGTGATTTCCGAACACGATCGGTATTTCCAAAACCCATGCAAATCAGTCGCGAGAATCCGAAATCGTTGGCGGAACGATTAACGACAATAAGGGACCGCCCGGAGTGCCGATTCAAACATTGTAGCCATCCGATCAGAGTGCACGCTATAATAAAAAATTTATCAGATCTATCAAGCGCAGACTACCTTGTTCGCGGCTTTTGGCAACGCAAGAAAAAAATGAACGACCTCGTGGCAATCAAAAATACTCCCAGCACCGAAGATCTCCGAATTTCCGAAATCAGGGAAGTGGCTCCTCCGGAAATCATTCACCGGGAACTTCCGATTACGGCGGCAGCGGCGACCACAACCCGGAACGCGCGCGCAAACATTCACGAAATTCTGTGCGGGCGGGACGACCGGCTGTTAGTGATTGTCGGCCCATGCTCCATTCACGACACGATCGCCGCCCGGGAATATGCGGATCGGCTGCTCGCGATCCGCGCGCGCCTCGAAAACGAGTTGCTGCTGGTCATGCGGGTCTATTTCGAGAAACCGCGAACGACCGTCGGCTGGAAAGGTTTGATCAACGATCCCGAACTGGACGAGAGCTTCAATATCAACAAAGGCCTGCGGCTGGCCAGGAAGCTGCTGCTGGATATCAACGAACTCGGCCTGCCCGCCGCCACGGAATACCTGGACCTGATCACGCCGCAATATGTGACCGACCTGATTTCCTGGGGCGCCATCGGAGCGAGAACCACGGAAAGCCAGGTTCACCGCGAACTGGCCTCGGGACTCTCCTGCCCAGTCGGTTTCAAGAATGCAACCGACGGCACCATCAAGGTCGCGGTTGACGCGATCGGTTCGGCCTGCCGGCCGCATCATTTTCTGTCGATAACCAAATCGGGACATTCGGCTATTTTTTCGACGACGGGAAACGACGATTGCCATTTGATCCTGCGCGGAGGCCAGGCTCCCAACTATGACCGGGCCAGCGTCGAAATGGCCGCCCGCGCGCTCAGGGAAGCCGGTATGCGCGATTCGCTCATGGTTGATTTCAGCCATGCCAACAGCAATAAGCGACATGAAATGCAAATGGTGGTCGGCCGGGACGTTGCCGTTCAAACCGCCGCGGGCAGTAAATTTATTCTCGGGGTTATGATCGAAAGCCATCTCGTCGCGGGCAATCAGAAAGTAATATCCGGCGAGCCCCTCACTTACGGACAAAGCATCACCGATGCGTGTATCGACTGGGAAAACACGGTAGAATTACTCGAAATCCTGGCTCAGGCGGTCCGTGAACGCCGCAGCAGCCAGAGGGAACGCCGGAGTATTTAGTTTCGTTCGATTCATGAAAATCATTGTCAATGGCAACTCAACGATTCTGGAGGCACATTTGTCGGTCGCGGACCTGATTTCCGAACTGGGATTGACCAATACACGAATCGCGGTTGAACTGAACCGGGAAATCCTGTCCCGCCACTTTTTCGCAAGCCGGCAGCTCAAGGACGGGGATCGGATCGAAATCGTGCGCGCGATCGGCGGTGGTCAAATCGACGACCCGCTCAAAGTCGGCAACCATAGCTTCCAATCGCGTTTATTGGTTGGCACGGGCAAGTACCGTAACCTTCAGGAAACCCGGGAAGCGCTCGAAGCGAGCGGAGCCGAAATTGTCACGGTCGCCATCCGGAGAACCAACATCGGCCAGAATCCGGACGAAGAAAATCTGCTGGAAGTCATTTCGCCGGAACGGTATACCATTCTGCCCAACACGGCCGGTTGCTATAACGTCGACGATGCGCTTCGAACCTGCAACCTGGCGCGAGAACTGCTGGACGGCCTGGCGCTGGTCAAGCTCGAAGTTCTCGGCGATGAAAGAACGCTGTTCCCGAATGTGATCCAGACCGTCGAGGCGGCGAGGCGCCTGGTCGAAGACGGTTTCGAAGTCATGGTCTATACCAATGACGATCCGATTGTCGCGCTGGAACTCGAAGATACCGGCTGTATTGCCGTGATGCCGCTCGCCGCGCCGATCGGTTCGGGTCTCGGCATTCGGAACCCGTACAATATTCTGACCATTATCGAAAACGCCAAGGTGCCGATCATTGTCGACGCGGGGGTCGGTACCGCATCCGATGCCGCGATTGCGATGGAACTGGGCTGCGATGGTGTTTTGATGAATACCGCGATCGCCCGTGCGCAAAAACCGGTGCTGATGGCTTCGGCGATGAAAAAAGCGGTCGAAGCCGGCCGTGAAGCCTTCCTCGCCGGCCGGGTGCCGAGAAAGCGATACGCCTCGGCCTCGTCCCCGATCGAAGGTCTTATTCTGTAAATTCCGTCATCGCGGGGGTTTGGAACCAGCCCCTCGCAATCCTGGCTGAATGATCGCGTCCACTACTTACCGGCCGCTTAACCATGTCCACCCAGACCAGTCCCGCGCGACTCATCCGCAGTTTCGTCCGCCGCCGCGGAAGACTCACGGCTGCGCAAAAGGATGCGCTCGAAACATTATGGCCGATTTACGGTCTCGATCCGAAAGTCACTTTCGATCCGAAAATCATTTTCGGAAGAAAAGCCGCATTGATCATTGAAATTGGTTTTGGCAACGGCGGCAATCTGCTTGAAAACGCGGCCCAGAATCCGCAGAACAATTACCTCGGGATCGAAGTCCACGAACCCGGAATCGGGCATCTGATGAACAGGCTCGCGAATCGGGAGATTGGCAATGTACGGATTTTCCGGGACGATGCGATTGCAATCCTGCGCGACGCCATCGGTGACGGGTCGGTCGAGAGGATCAACCTGTTCTTCCCGGACCCGTGGCCGAAGAAACGCCACCACAAAAGGCGTTTGGTTTCACCCGATTTTGCCGATCTGATCAGCCGGAAACTTCAATCGGGCGGGTGTTTTCATGCCGCCACGGACTGGGAAGAGTACGCGATCGATATCACGAGAACACTGGAAAACTATGACCGACTCGGCAGCATCACGAACAGCGAATCACGCCAGGAACTGATCGCGCAACGCTCGCTGACCCGTTTTGAACAACGCGGGCTCGCGCTCGGACATACCGTTCGGGATATTATTTTTATGAAGCGCTAGCCTGTGGCCAAGCCGAAAAATCAGAAGGCTTGGGCTGCCGCGGCTTTCCGAAACGACCCGGAATCTCCGTTCGCAACCGAAATCGGAGACTCCAGTTGAATCGCCGCTTCAATGGCTCTCAATTCCTCGAATTGAGCTTGCAAGGGACGCAAGTCGGATTCCAGCCTTTTTATATTGCTGTCCAGGGATTCCCGTGACGAATTTATTTTCCGCAACATATCCAGCCGATTTTCGATTGATTTTTTGTGGTCCTTGATCTGCCTAAAAAGCGGACTCAGCGCGATTGCCCCCCAGGCTTTGGCCTCCTGATGCGCATTCAGGAACACCTCCCTGGCCTGAAGCACGATCGAACTGTATAACTTTTGAACGACGAGTCCCTGCTCCATCAGCGTCGACGCCGCGCTGTTCCGGAACGCCTCGCCGTCACTGAATATCTTGCGCAGTTCCTGTTGGCGTTTATGTATCGAATATACTTGCGGCTCAATTTCCTGAAAGCCGTGGCCGTCCTGGAACTTTTTGTAAATCGCTTTGACCAGGCGACGTGATTCCTGACTCACATCGATCGCGTCCTGGAATCGGTCCGCGAGATTGTCAAAAACGGCTTTCATCGCATTCTTCATGCCGTAAGTTGTCAAACTGCCCGCCATCTGTTTTTTGGTCCGTTTGACAATCTCATCCACTCTTGCGGGATCCAGTGCTTCGATCAATTGATTGATCTGGACCAGAAAAATCCTGCGGCTGGCCTGAAAATTTTCGACGTTCGTCAAATAGCGGCTCTGGTCCTCCCGCGCCTCGGTCATCAATTGCAGCGTGATGTCCTTGTTATCGCGCCCCATTTTGCGCAACTTTTCGATTTGACCGGAAAGATCAGAGACGCGGTTCGAAACCAACGCGGACGATTCCCGGATCATGTTTCCGACCGTTTCCGAGACCGAATGGGTCAGAAGCTGCTGGCGTTCATTCAGGACCTCATTCGCCAGAAAATCTTCCAACGATTGCAATCGGCTTCTCTCCAACAGTTTCTTGTCCGATTTGACCTTGGCTAACAAGGCTTGTTTGGCCGAAACCGGAAAAATAACCCCGCGGTCCACTTCAAGAATCGACGCGCTGGTTTCGATTTGGGCCTGGATTGCCAGTTCGATTCCTTCATTACCCGAAAGATCATCCCACAAGGTATCGATCTTGTTCAGGACCACCGCGAGAGCGGATTTTCGCCCGGCCCTGGCGCCCTGAACATGGTTGCGCCACATATCGAGATCACTTTTGGTGACCCCGGTATCCGCGGCGAGCACGAAAATTACGGCCTGCGCGCTCGGTAACATATTGATCGTCAATTCGGGCTCGGTTCCGAGCGCATTCAACCCCGGAGTATCGAGAATGACCAGTCCTTCCTTGAGCAAGGGATGGGGAAAGCTGACCAAGGCATGGCGCCAACACGGAATTTCGACGGTCTCCGGAGGTTCGGACGGGCTTCGATTATGATCATCCTGGTAAAGAGCAAGCCGCTTCGCTTCCTGAAGGCTGACCCGTTTGACCGCAATCAATTCCTGAAAGGCCTCCTGCATCTGTGTCGGTGAAGTAGGGTCCAGATCGATCTGCATCCAGCAATTGGGATTCCGCTTGAACTCCGCAACCGACCGATCTTCGAAACGAGTTTCGATCGAGAGCAGGCGGAGATAGCTACCACCGTCGGGGTCACAATAAAGCTCGGTCGGACACATCGTGGTTCTGCCCGGGGTCGAAGGCAGAAGCCTGACGCCGGAGTCGGCAAAGAACATCGAATTGATCAGTTCGGTTTTCCCGCGCGAAAATTCAGCGGCGAACGCCAAAGTGATCTTATCCGACCGGAGGCCGGCCAGGATATTCATCAAAGTTTCGTTTTCCGAGGGCTCGCTCAGTTGATGGCGATCTAACCAGCTTTGATACCGTTCGATCGCGTGCGCGGTTTTTTCTCGCCATTGCGCATAGACCTGCAACTGTTCTTTAAACTTTGTATTCGTCATGTCTAAACTGATTCGGCTTTCGAAGCGGACGGAAAATCTCGAGATTCAATCTTTAGCAAGTCTAGACGAAATAGCAAATCCGTCTAATGCGGATTCCGTCCGCCGCGGCGCCAGTCGCAGCGGAGGTTTAATCGCAATGCGCCGGTTCCGCAGAACCGAATTTAGAACCTACCGGGGGGAAAGAAATGAATGTGCCACTCCGCCGCGGAAAATCCCGCGGCAGGAAACCTGAAACTACTCCGCAGATCAACTAAGCATGGAAATCAATTGCGCCATCGGCGGAACCAACAGCATCTTTATTAACTGCAGCCCGACCAGAACCACCACGGGCGAAAAATCGATGCCAGCCATAGGCGGAATCACTCTCCGGACCGTTCCGAGCAACGGTTCGGTCAGAAAATAAATCAGCGAAGTCACCGTACTATAGGAGCCGGGGTTCACCCAGCTCAAAATTACCTGAACCAAAACGGCCACTACGAATATATTGATTAACAAACTGATCAGTTCCATGATCGCCCAGACGAATATCGCTTCCACCGGCGATACTGTCCCCTGCAGCGCAAAAACCAGCCAGCCGGAAACCATCTGGAGCACAATCAACAGAACCAGTGATGCCGTATCGATGCGTCCGATCGAAGGGATCACCCGGCGCAGAATCTTCAGCGGCGGGTGGGTTATTTTGACCAGAAACTGAGAAACCGGATTATAAAAATTGGCATTCACGCATTGCAGTAAAAAGCGTAGCATGACTGCAAGAATATACAGACTGAAAAAAGTTTCGATCAAAAAGATGACCGGGTTTGCATAGTACGAAGAACCCATCATTCGCCTCCAAGTTCGCGGGACATTGTTATGGAGCGGCCATGGGCCGCCGACAGGGCTTCGGCGACCAGCGCCCGAAATCCGCCTTGTTCAAATGCTTCCAATGCTTTTTCGGTGGTTCCGCCGGGTGATGTGACCCGCCTTCGGAGTTCCGCGGGCGATTCCTCGACCTCGAGCGCGATCTTCGCCGCGCCGAAGGCGGTTTGCTCAATCAGTAACCGGGCGGTCTCTCGATCCAAACCGAGTCGCAAAGCGTTCTCTTCCATCGCTTCCATTAACAAAAAGAAATACGCGGGTCCGCTTCCGGCTAACGCGGTGACCGCATCCATCTGGGACTCCGATTCGAGCCAGACCACGAGACCCACGGAGCGCAATATCGATTCGGCAATATCCCGTTCCTGATCCTTGACCCGCGAATTGGCATGCATTGCGGTCGCGCCCGCACGAATCAATGCCGGAGTATTCGGCATCGCGCGTATCAATGCGATTTGGCCGCCGAGCCATTGTTCGATGGCGGCTTCCCGAATTCCGGCCATAATCGAAATTACGATCCATTCGAATCGCCTGGTTCCGGCGTCCAGATTGGTTAAAACCGCCTCGGCCACCTGCGGCTTCACCGCAAGCACCAGCACATCGGCATTCCGGGCGATTACGTTGTTATCCGGGTTCGTATGTAGGTCATATTGGGTGCGTAGGCGATGCAGTCTGTCTTGATCGATATCGGAAACCCAGATCCGGTCGGTCCGATAACCGCCATCGACCAAGCCCCCGATCAGCGCGCCGGCCATGTTGCCGCCGCCGATAAACCCGATTTTCTTCTGGTCCATTTATTTACCCATGGATTTTGTTCGGCTATTCTACCCCAGTTGCGAGGCCGCCGAACAGACGCACCGGATCGAAGCAATACGGCCGGACACGCCGCGCCGGCCCGAATCCCGCACGAATAATGAGCCTGCCCGTGCTTTCATGATCGAAACGATCTATATCGAAACGAACATCCTGGGCCATGAACGCGCCCGCAAAATTTGCGACCGCTTTCCGGCGGCTCGCCGGATCACCTGTGACCGTTACTCCGAAATTTTTAATCCCAAGGCACAAAATTTCCGATTGCAAAAACGAAAACCGTCGCTGATCCTCGCGGAGAAATTCAAGAATTTCGTGTTGCGCGCACCCCCCGGATACGGGATCGGCGGCAATCCGAACTATTATTTTTCGCACATGCTGAACTGTTTGTACGATTGCCGCTACTGTTTTCTGCAGGGGATGTACCAATCGGCGCATTATGTAGTTTTTGTAAACTTTGAAGATTTTCAGGATGAGATTCGAAGAATTTCGGTTCGGGACGCATCCCTACAGCCGCATTTCTTTTCAGGCTACGATTGCGACAGCCTGGCCATGGATCCGGTCACCGGTTTTGCGGATTCGTTCCTGGACCTTTTTCGTGAATTGCCCGGCGCCTGCCTCGAGTTGCGCACGAAGAGCACGCAAATCCGCGCGCTGCTCGCTCGAGAAGCCCCGCCCAACTGCATTGTCGCCTTCAGTTTTACTCCGCAGAAGATTTCCGGCGCGCTGGAGCACAAGGTCCCGCCGGTCCAGCGCCGGATCGATGCCGCGTCCAGGCTTGCCCGGAACGGTTGGCCGATCGGTCTTCGCTTCGATCCGATGATTTATGCGGAAAACTATCAATCCGATTACCGGAGGCTGTTCGAAAACGTGTTTGCCGCGATCGGCGGTCGCGCGATTCATTCGGTCGGTTTCGGAAATTTTCGCCTGCCGAATCCTTTTTTCCGTACAATGAAACAGCTCTATCCGGACGAGAAAATGTTCGCAAGCCCTCTGGAACTCAACGGAAATACGGTTTCCTATCGGCCCTCGCTGGAACATGAAATGCTGGAGTTCTGCGGCAAGGCCCTGCTCGACTATGTTCCGCGGCACAAATTGTTTCCGTGCGTCCCATGAAGCGCACGGTATTGGTCACGGGGGTCAGTTCGGGGATCGGCCAAGCGGTCGCCCGCCGGCTTCTCGTGGAAAACCATGCCGTGGTCGGTATCTCCAGAAACGTCCGCGAATCGGCCTTCGAGAATATCCGTTTCAAGGGATACCGGCTGGATTTGGCCGATCTGGAAACGTTGCCTGAGCGGTTATCCGAGATCCTGGAGCATTGTCCCGAGATTGACTCGGCCGTTTTTTGCGCGGGACGCGGCCGCTTCGGCAATCTGGAAGAATTCTCGCTCGATCAGATGCGGAACCTGATGGACCTGAATTTCACGAGCCAGGCTTTTATCGCGCGTTCTTTGCTCCCCGGCTTGAAGCGGAAGCAAGAAAGTGATCTGATCTTCATCGGATCGGAGGCCGCATTGAAAGGAACGCGGAAGGGTTCGATCTATTGCGCGAGCAAATTCGCGCTGCGCGGCTTCTCGCAAGCCTTGCGGGACGAGTGCGGCAGGAGTGGCGTGCGCGTTAGTTTGATCAATCCGGGCATGGTTAAAAGCGCCTTTTTTGACGATCTGGATTTCGTCCACGGAGAATCGCCGCAAAACGCGATCGAATCCGAAGATATCGCCGAAGTGGTCTGTTCGATATTCAATCTGCGCCAGGGAACGGTTGTCGACGAAATCAACCTGAGTCCGCTCACCAAGGTCATTCGAGTCAAATCATGATGCTTTTCGTTTTCCATCTGAACAGGTCCAGGTTGTCGGGACCCGGCCCGAACTTAGAGGACATCACGCCATGAATTTTTCCGCGAGAACCTGGTTTTTTTTCGGCTTTCTGGCCTGCGCGTTGATGCTGGCCATCGCGGCCTATTTCCAGTTCGCAAAAGGCTTGGAACCTTGTCCGTTGTGCATAACGCAACGCATCATCGTTTTGCTTGCGGGCGCCACCTTGCTCGCCGCGGCAATCCATAATCCCGCAACAACAGGAATCCGGGTCTACTCGATGCTCGCGCTCGCGATTTCCGTCTTCGGCGCTCTGATTTCCGGACGCCATATCTGGCTGCAGCACCTTCCACCCGACCAGGTACCCGAATGCGGTCCGGGGCTCGAATATATATTCAAGTACTTTCCGTTGAGCAAGACTCTAGGGTTACTGTTGAGCGGGACCGGCGAGTGCGCCGAAGTGCTCTGGACTTTCCTGGGCTTGAGCATTCCGGGCTGGACCCTCGTCGGTTTCCTGTTTCTCGCGGTGCTCAGCGGCGCTCAATACCGAAATGTCGCCACTCGACCCTCAAGCAAGGAAATTACCTCATGAAAAAGTCAATCACAGCGCAAGTCTTGACATTGTCGGTATGCCTGTTCGCGATCAGTTCCTTTGTGGCCGCCGAAGAAACTCCGTTACCACGCGTTTCTGCTCTATCGAAAGCGATCGCCGACCCGCATCGCAGCCCCGAGAACAAAGCCAGGGATACCTACCGGCATCCGCTGCAAACTCTCGAGTTTTTTGGTTTGCAGGATACCATGACCGTGGTCGAGGTCTGGCCGGGGGCTCAAGGTTGGTACACTGAAATCCTTGCGCCGGTTCTCAGAGACCGGGGCAAACTCTACGCCGCCCATTTTTCCGCGGAATCGGAAAACGAATTTTTCTCTTCGGGCATTGCGCGCTTCAAAGAAAAAATGGCCGCGAACCCTGAAATTTACGATCAGGTAATCCTTACGACTCTGCAACCACCCAAGCAGCTCGAAATTGCGCCGGCCGGCACAGCCGATCTGGTGCTGACTTTCCGCAACGTCCATAACTGGATGCAAAGCGGTAACGCGGACGCGGTGTTTAAGGCCATGTTCGACGCGTTGAAACCCGGCGGTATCCTAGGGCTCGTCGAACACCGCGGAATCGCAGGGCTGCCCCAGGATCCGAAAGCGGGTTCGGGTTACGTCACCGAAGACCATGTGCAGCAACTCGCAAAAAAGGCCGGATTCGAATCGATCGACAGTTCTGAAATCAATGCCAATCCCAAGGATACCAAAGATCATCCCGCGGGCGTCTGGACATTGCCGCCGACCCTGAAACTCGGGGACAAAGATCTGGAAAAGTATCGAGGGATCGGCGAAAGCGACCGCATGACATTGAAATTCCGCAAGCCTCGGACTGCTGCGCAGAATTGAATCGGGTCCGGTGTCTTCAAAAAAGGGGGTTCCCCAGGGAAACGCTGAATAAATTCCTCCTGGATTTCTCCGCAGTCGGCGACGCCAAATTGCGCTTGGCGTTGCCTTACGAAATCAAACGCTTACAGCGTTCGATTTTGACTGCGCATTCATCCCTGCACTGCGGAAAACGCTGCCTTTGATCAGCACTTCCTAGGGCGCCTCCTCGATTCGGTCGAGTAATTCGATCATACGCATCACTTGTTGCAGGAGAATCCCACTAACGCCGAGCGCGAACCAGACACCGATCGCGAAACCCCAGTGAATCGGCGCGGCGAAGAATTCCTCTCGGAACCAGAAGGTGTGTCCCCATTCATTGAAGCCGACGCTGACCAGGATCATGAACGGACCGACCACCGCGAGCGTCAGGGGCAGGGATATGCCCTCGGCGTACAGCGGCAGCCGGGTTCTCGCATAGAGCCATGCAGAGCCGCCGAGCAGCACATAGAGCGGGAAGTTGAAATAGAATTCAATGATATGATTGGCCGTAAACGGCGTGTCCCGGATCGAAACCTGATGCCAGGAGTTATCCTGTTCGGCAAAATAGCTGCCGGCCCAGTATACGGCGAAGGTATAAATACTGATCCACATGGTCAGCGTGAAATACCGGCGGATTTCCTCTTTCGGAGCGACCGCCGCCATATCGCGGTCACGGGTAAACCAAAGGTATCCCCACAGGGCCGGGAATACCACGGCCAGCACGCTCAACTCGATATAAAACAAACGCATCCAGTAAGTTTGAAAGGCCGGTTCGGTGGAATCCAGCCCGGTCAGAACCCCGTAGGCACCCTGATATAGCCTCAAGCCGATATAAACGACGGTCAACCCGACGAAAGTCAGCAGGTATTTCTGCACATCTCTGAGGTACCAGGGAATCTTTAATTTTCCAGTTCCAGCTTTTGCGGGTAGATAATCGGAGGGTGAATAAGCCATGATATTTTCCTCTTGATATAGGGAATGATTTTATTTGAAACGGGTGCCGTATCCACACCGGACGTCAATCGAACTTGGGAATCACGGCGCTCGAGATACTCGCGATGTGGCGCTCGCCCGTGGCGGAGTAAAAAAACAGCAAGGCTCCCAATCGGCTGTCGGCGTCGCGGAACAGCCCTTCCAGCTTTTCGGTTTCCCATAAGCCATCCGCTGCGGCCAAGCGGACGGTTCTGGTTTCGCCCGGTTGAATCGGTTCGCCGGAGTCGACTTTCAGCCCTTCCTGCGCTACCGGTCCCTGGTCGAGGGCGGAATTTTCGGCCGAAAGCCCTGCACTTGGATTGATGAAGCGCAGATTGGCCGTTGCGAATTCGCCGATCCGTAGAGGTTGGTCGGAAAGATTGTTAATCCGCATGACCATATTCATCGATCGATTGGGGACGCGGTATTCGGTCCGAATGCCCTTGATCCTTACGGTACCGTCATTGACGGTGGGGGATAGGGGGTCGATTTGATCCGACGCGGCTTGTAGCGGAATGGTATTCGGATACCGACTGTCCGTCACCGCATAAGCGCCGAGAACAAATACCGGTACCGCCACGATGATCACAATGGCAAAGGTTTTGTCGAGTGATGTGATCAGTGAATCTTCCATGCCTGACTTGAGCATCTTATAGCGCGGAATAAACAACGGCCGGCGAACCCACCAGAGCAACCAAGCGGTACCGAGCCCGATCCACAGCACATGCCAGAACACGCCGTTGGCAAAGCCGTAGGACTCCATTTCAATGACTTCACCGTCGATCGTTGTTACCTTGTTGGCGAATGCCGCGGGATCCCCGGCGACTTCGATCCAGTGTCCGGGACCCATCACGGCACCCGCGTCCTGCAAATTGAAAAAAGGATGAATGTGGAAATTCCCCGGCAGACGCGCCTTCAGTACGATCTTGAAATCGTAGTCTCCGCCCAGTTGCAGGGCGGCCGAGCTGACCCAGGGCTGCCCGTTCAGATAGCGTTCAGTGCGGATAAACACGGGCCCCGGAGACGATACGTTCAGATAGGTCGCTTCCGGTCTGGGAACGCTTCGGGGCCAGTCCTTGGCAACATGGAATTTGCCGGTTATGACCACTTCGTCGTTGATTTCCAGTTTATTCTGGGTCCATTGAACGTCATACCATTGGATGGTGCGCATGCGGATGAAGGGTTCCAGCGCCTTTTCGCCATGGGCGTAGACACTGTTCGGCGTCCCGGCCAGCGCGGTCAAGGCCAGGAACGCCGTGCCGAGCAGAGTTTTAATGGTTTTTGAAATCATTGCCTGCTCCGTTTAAATTTTCTTGAGGTATTGAGTCGTTGCGAACCACTTACCCAGTTGCCACCAGAGCGGGTACATCAACGTGCACAAAAGGGCCGAACAGAACGCCGAAAGCGGTGTGGCGAATTGGCCATAGGTTCGTAGCGTGCCTCTTTCGATGATCCGAAGATACTCCGGTATTCCGGCGCGGATATATTGGAAGCCGTACACATCCGCGACCGTAAGCTGGGAGTTGCCGTATTCGACCGGTTGGTAGAATTGGGCGAAAATCGGCCAATTGCTCGGATAGAACAGCAGGGCGAAAGACATGCCTCCGAAAATACTGGTGACCGTGAGGCTGTTGCTGAGCATCAGGATCACGTCCAATACCAGCGCGCTCGGCATCATGGTCGCCGGCAGCACCATGTTGATCGGAAAATAATTCCAATAGTGATAGGCGAAGATCCGCGTGATCCAGGTACCGATCAAAAGGCAGGCCATACAAAGAGTCGCGCCGAGCGGCAATCGAAAATGAGTCCATAACACGGCCTGGACAGCGGCCGGAAAAGTGATCATCATCAAGGGCGTGACCAGGGGCCACCATTGCCGATCCTTCCAGTCGAGCCAGAAATCCCAGTCGCCGACCGTGAGCGCTACATGCAGGTGAAATGCTCCAATGAACAGAAACAGGGCCAATACGAGGATCAGATAATCGTACGCTCGAGTGAGGCGCGCCTTTTCCCCGGTATAAGGTTGCGGCGGGAGATCAAAAACGCTTGTCGCCATGGATTTCTCCTAATTAATAATCGAAATGGCGTGCCGCCGGGCCGGATTCGGGGCGTTTTGGCAGGGTCTCGGTCTAACCGGCTACGGCGGCACGTTGACGACAATGTATGGCAATATCGCCCGCAGCGTAAAATGATGCGTATTCATGAGCGTATGAATAATAATCACAGCCCGCTCCGATGCTTTCGTATTGCCCGAATCACACGGATTGCCGATCTTACACTCGACCCCGCCCGGGACTGGGGAAATGACTGACTTACGACATTTCGATCTGAATTTGCTGATCGCTTTCGACCTGTTGATGCAGGAGCAGAATGTCTCGCGGGCCGCGGCGCGCATGTTCGTGGGCCAATCGGCGATGAGCCACATTCTGCAGAGGCTCAGGCAGCAACTGGAGGACCCTCTATTGGTCAAAACGCCAACCGGCATGAAACCCACGCAGCGCGCCATCTCCCTGATCGATCCGGTACGGGCAATCCTGCGGGATGTCGAACGATTGATCCGTGCGCCGGAGCAATTCGACCCGGCCATCAGCCGCCTCCGGTTCGTGATCGCGGCCACCGATTACATGGACTTTCTCGTGGCGCCGCCAATCATCGAAAGGGTCAGCCGGCAGGCGCCGCATATCGACATTCACATCAAACGGACCGAAATCCCGTTTCCGGAGCGCGAGCTCGAGAACGGCGAACTCGATGTGGTCATGGGATTCGAAGCGATATTAAAGCCGGCTGCTTACCTGAATTGTCACCGGTTATTCGAGGATCGGATGACCTGCTTGATGCGTCGTAACGAATCGAACGACGAGAATCGTGAACTGTCTCTGGACGAATACGTGGCGATGGACCATATCCTTATTTCCCGAACCGGAACCCGCGTCGGCGTGATCGATGAATGGCTGGAGAAACGCGGAATGGAACGCAGAATCGCACTGATCGTGCCGCATTTCCTCTCCGCGCCGTTCATCGTGGCCAAGACCGATATGGTCCTCTCCCTGCCGCTGCGGATCGCCGAGCAGTTTATCCGCTTGGCGCCGCTCAAGAACCTGCGGGTACCGATCGACCTTCCCGAGTATGCGCTGGTCATGATCTGGCATCCCCTGCGCGAGAAGGATTCAGCTCACCATTGGCTGCGGGAGCAGATCCTCGCAATCTGCCTCGCGATGGATGGATCGACTTCGGAATAGCTCAGTTCCATTTTGGTAGATTACATCACTGTTATATTCGAGAGCGTCATTCCGCCACGGATTGCTGGAATCCCGGCTTCATGGATGGCTTCGAGTATGCCGCCCATGGAGCCTGCCTTGTCCAGTTGGTAAAAACTCATGCCCGGATTGGTAGGATTAAGCTGTAAATCGAACGCTGCGGTTTTGACGGCTTTTTGTTCTTCGCCGGTGAGTCTGGCGAGACTGTCGGTGAAGGTGTCGGCGATGCGGAACTCCATGCTGGTGCCTGCCCGTCATGCCACCAAGCGCCGCAATCCATCACGGAATTTGCAAAAGCTAGGAGATTGGTTGCTTTCGATATTCATGTGCGGTCCGATCTTTTCCGCCCACTCATTTTTGACCTGTCCCGGCAAAGGCCAACCAGCAGCCTGGATAGCCTTCGAACCACCGGAATATACGGCATCCGCCAGCAGTTCCCAAGTACCGCATACGCTATCTTGCTGGTAACGACTTAAAACAGCCGTCTTGGCGCGCGGATAGGCGGCCAACAGCGCTTGTCGATCCCCAAGAAACCAAGATTCTATTTCCTCAACGGCCAAGCGGAACAAGGTATTTGGCGTTGGCTGACAATCCTTGGACAGAGCGTTCAATTCAGCGAGAAAAACCTTGCAATCACGCTGGTCGCTGTCCAATACCACCACGACAGCATCGATGCCGTGTGTCTTGCCGTAACCAGCAAGCAATCGCGGAAGCTGGTCGAGCAATGCACGTTTTGCCGGGTCCGATTTCGCGGACAAACCTCGCGGCAATCGACCAATTCCCTTGTAAGGATGCACTCGCCATGTGTGCGGTTCGCCATGTGGCCCAATCACAGTCGGCAGCAGCGCGTTAATAAGCTTGGTGCCAGAACTGTCCTCCACAAGAACTTCGATATGCACGCGCTTACCTCGCGTCCAAATAATCGCTGTACCAGAGTCCGCCGAGGGGTAGACCTTCGTCCACAAGGTTTTTCACCAATTCCAAATCCGACACACGTGAAATTGTGGAAAAACCGTCCTTGCCCTTTTCCAGTATCCAAACCTCACTCGGCGCGAGAGCATCTACGAAATACGGCTGGTGTGTCGTGACGAAAATCTGTGGCGCATTCTTCTTGCCGGTGGCGTGACTGCGCAACTCCTCCGCCAGCGAATCCAGCAAACGGTGGTACAAACCGTTTTCGGGTTCTTCGATGCAAATGAAAGGTGGGGGATCGGGGTCTTCCATGAGCAGGAGGTACGCGAAGATTTTCAACGTACCATCAGACATTTGTCCCGCATAAAACGGATCGGCGAATGCGCCGTCATTGAATTGCAGCAACACGCGCTTGTCTAGCGTCACGCTGGTCCTGATGCTCTGAATACCAGGAATCTTGCTGGCGATTCGATCGAGCATTGACTGGAAGCGTTCCTTGTGTTCGCGCTCCATGAACTGCACGACGTTGCCGATATTGTCGCCGTGCACATTCAAATGCCGCTGGGCACCGGCGGATGGGATGGATCGCGCTGCGTCGGGGTGGAAGTACGACAGATACCAACCCTTCAGAAAATCCCGGAAACGCTTGATGCGCGGGTGTTCTTTCAGTGTACCCAACGTGGCGATGCCCAACTGCCGCAAATCCGTAAGTTCAACATCTTCTTGCGCGATGTCTTCCTCGCCGCTCGCTGTTTCCACAGCTTCCTCGCCGGCCCAAACCTTTCCCTTGCCATGGTGCAAACGCAGAAAGGGATACGGCCTGCCATGCTTCTGCCCTTTGCGGCGTTGCTTCAACACCTCGGACTCCACGAAGGGGCGACCGCTTTCGTCCAGACTGATGGCCAGTTCATAGGTGATCGGCCGCTCTCCCTTTGCTTCGCGGTAATAGATTTCGAACTGGATTGGCTCCCCCATGCCAAGTGAGCGCATGCGGTCAAAGCCGCCGCGTTGCTTGGCATCACAGGCAGTTTCTACGTCCGTAGACAAGCATTCGGCGACAAAACCGAAGGCATCGAACAAGGTGCTTTTGCCCGAGCCATTTTTGCCGATCACCACGGTGAATGGCGTCAAAGGATCGCCGCGTTGTTGTGTTGAAAGTCGGCCCAGCGTCACATCGCGCAAAGCGCGGAAATTTCGGACCCGGAAACCTTCGATCAAAGCCATGGAATCTTCCTCCTAGTTGGGTTCGGGGCTCAAATTACCCTAAACACCTTCATTACTTCATCCCCGAGGTGATTGATCACCTTCACCGCAATCCGCCCGGACTTCGGCTTATTGAATGAACGGGACGTGTCGCTGTTTAAAGTCGCCCAGGCTTCTTCGTTGATTTCAGCTTTTAAAGTGGTTTTCAAAGCCTTGTAGGGATCGTTGGCGCCGAGGAAGTAGGCGTGGCGCACGAAGAAGCTTTCTTCGTTGTAGTCGGTGTCGATGAACCAGCAGGCAATGCCTTCGGCGCCGTCGGAGCGGACTTCGCCGGTGTTCGGGTGGAACACGTCGACGCCGTGGATAGTGACTTGTGAATAGTGGATAGTGGTTAGCGGGAAGTGGATAGAGATTTCATGAGGGCGTGGAGCATCTTGTTGATCTCGGCGCAATCGTTCGACAAGCGCTCTGAATCCGGGGTCGTCAGAAATCCCAGCCTTTCGGATAAGGTCAGAAACGTTTCCAGTTCGGCCAGCGATCCCCGTGCAATGCCAAGCGATTGCAGAAACTCTCCGGTTGTTTTCCGGGCCTGTCCTTCGGCGATATTGGCTGGAATGGACGTCGATGCCCGCCGCGTTTGCGATGTAATCCCAAATTTCTCCTCGGCTGGAAATCCTTGTGTAATCCCGTATATCCTCACGGCCAAGTCCATTGATTTCTGCCAGACGATCAACTCCCGATACGAGCTTAAAGATTTCATAAGGCGCTACCGTATTTCCCCGACTATCCACTAACCACTCTTCACTAGCCACATCAATGTCCGGTTCGCCGAAGATCACGAACAGATTCCCCTTGCCGGTATTCTTGAGGTCGTCGGCCATGTGCAGGTCGGCGTTCATGCGGGCTTTCAGGACCGGGATGCGGCCGAGTTTGTCGAATTCGGAGGAATGCGCGTCGTAGTTGAACGCGCATGCGATCAGCACATCGAAACCGGCATCTCCGGCTTCGCGCGCGGCGGCGACCAGATCGGGGCGGGAGACGGTGCCGAATTCGGGGCCTATGAATATCGCTGCGCGGTATTCAGTGGATAGTGGATAGTGGTTAGTGGATAGCTCGTTGTTCGCGCTAAGCGCGTGCTTGGATTTGCTATCCACTATCCACTCATTACTATCCACTGCGAAGCGTCCTTCGGCGCAGATCAGGTCACCTGGCCAAGGTGCGAGCGAAGTGAAATTGATCTTGTCTTCCTTGTGCGCCTGCTGCACGCCCGCGGTTTTGAGGTTTTCCAGGATCATTTGCACGAAATCGCGTTCCTCGCCGTAGCCGCCCTGCGATTCGGCCAGGTTGTCGATCAGTTCGTCGTGTTCATTGACCGCCAAAACGCGGTGCGGCGAGAGGCTTTCGACCGTGAAGGGACCCGCGACGCGGACAACCTTTTTATCCTCGTAGGGTTTGTCATGGAGATATTCGAATTCGGCCTTGGCGGAGATCGAGGCGTCGATCTGCTTTTGGCGCGCGATGCGCAGTTGCCACCAGTCGGTATGGAGTTTCTTCGCGGCCTCCGGCCATTCGTTGTCGGTTTCGCGCGGGATTTCCCATTCCTCGAACGGCTTGAACGGTTTGGTAGGATGGGCTGAGCGGGAGCGAAGCCCATCGCTTGCCGGGGAGTTCGGACGATGGGCTTCACGTTGTTCAGCCCATCCTACAAGAAGGTGATTTAACTGTTCACGCAGGGGTTCCAGTTTTTCCCGGAACTTGTCCCAGATCACGTCGATTTCGGCGTTGTTGGCGATGGACTTCAGCGTGATGTGCGGTACGCGCTGGTAGACGAAACCATGGCGGATGTTTCCTTGTACAGACCTTCCCGTAGGTCGGGTTAGCGCAGCGTAACCCGACGTTTGCGGCTCCGATTGTCGGGTTACGCTATCGCTAACCCGACCTACGAGTTCCATTTCTTTGCGTTTGCCTTCAGGCGAGTCGGCGAGGACGTAGTAGGGATAGCGGGCGCCCATGATGCGTGCGCGGGCCAGAGCGAGCGCGACGCGCGACGTGTCGATGGTAATCCAGCGGCGACCCCATTGTTCGGCGACATAGGCCGTGGTGCCGGAACCGCAGGTGGAATCGAGGACCAAGTCGCCGGGGTCGGTGGTCATTAAGATAGAGCGTTGAATCGCTGCAGTAGCTGTTTGGACCACGTAAATCTTTGGGTCGGCGAAACCACTTATGGACAAATCATCCCAAAGCTCGTTGATCGCGAAAACGCTGAAGTCTGACAATTTACGGATATAACGTGGAGTGTGTCCAAGAACAATAAAACGGCCAGCACGATCCACTCTTTCGAGATTCTTCGGAGAAGGCTTGTAGCCTTTAATATACGATTTTCCGTGGTATATGTATTCATACGGAACGTTTCCCTGCGAGGTAATATTATCGTGGGAAACTGCTTTATCAGGTGGCAAACGATTAACGCACTCAAAACCGACTTCAGCAATCGAGCCGTCTTCGTATAATTCGTATTTGAATTGTGTTGCTCCTGCCCCGCCAGGTGTTTTTTGTAGGTAAAGGGACCGAAACTTCGTTGCAGGTTTCGATTTTCCATACCAAAGAAGGTAGTCACCAATCGAAGCTAAGAAGTTCGTAGTAAGGCCTCCAGTTTTTTTGAATAGAATTAGACTGATGAAGTTGTCTTCCCCAAACACCTCATCCATAACCGCCCGAACCCGGTGCACATTCTCATCCCCAATCTGCACAAAAATCGATCCGGAATCCGCCAACAAATCCCGCGCCACGGTCAGTCGATCGCGCAGGTAGGTCAGATAGGAATGGATCCCGTCGCGCCACGTATCCCGGAAAGCCTTGACCTGCTCCGGTTCGCGCGTGATGTGCGCGGCGTTGCCGTCCTTCACGTCGCGGCTGGTGGTGGACCACTGGAAGTTGCTGTTGAATTTGATGCCGTACGGCGGATCGAGATAGATGCACTGCACCTTGCCGCGCAGACCTTCGCGCTCGGCCAGTGAGGCCATGACCTGTAGACTGTCGCCGAGGATCATGCGGTTGGACCAGTGCGCGTCGTGCCGGTAGAATTCGGTCTTGTCCACGCCCTCCGGGATGCCGTTGAAGTCGGCGAACAAGTCGGTTTGAGTGGATAGTGGATAGTGGTTAGTGGATGAAGAAGACAGCTTTTTGCTATCCACTATTCCCTGTCCACTATCCACTCTCCTCACTAGCCACTGTCCACTATTCACTCTCCGAAGGTCATCAATAATGACCTTCGGATGCACTTTCTCCTGGATATACAGAGGCGGCGCATGCACGACCAGGTCCGACCAATCCTGCTCGTCCTTGGCGCGCCAGACCAGTTGCGGATCGAGATCGCGGTTGCGGCTTTGCTTTTCTTGGTCGAGCCCGGCTGCGCCGCGCTCGTAGGCCACGCGCACCGGATTTTGTTCCTCGCTGGCCATCACCGACTGGTATTCGGCAGTCGGGATGTTCTTACGCTTGGCTTCGTCGTGGGTCAGGGTTTCGACTTTGAGATTGGCTTCAGTTTTTTTTGCCATTAAGGATTCTCAAACTTTGAACGGATTTTCGATGGTCAGCCCTTCAATTCGCTGGCGGTGCTGCATGTCTTCGCTGTACAGACGGGCGCAGCCCGACTCCAGTGCCGCGGCTATGATCAACGAGTCATAAAAACTAAAACCATAACGCGTTTGAACATCCAGTCCGCGCCGATAGAACGCAACGTTCGGCATGAATGGCCATAATGGCGCCAATACCTGCGCCAGAAAATGCCGGGCGTTTTCCGTCGTCATCGGCGATGGCAATTTGCGTGTCACAACATTTAGAGTTTCCTGTACGACCTGGTGACTGATGCGACCAGTGTGAGTTTCCAACGCCGTTCTGACGATCCGATCGGCGATATTGCGTTTTCGGTCGTCGGTCTCATCGAACAAATAAACGAAGACGTTGGTGTCGATGAAATCACCGCTCATTCATTTCATCCCGGGTGAATTTTCGTCCACCGGTACGTACCTTGCCGCGCAATTCCTCAATAACCGCCATCGCTTCCTTCGCTTGCTGTTCGCGCCGTACATAGTCCTCCAGCCAGCGGCGGAATTGTTCGTTCAGGGTAGTGTGTTCGGCGCGGGCGCGTTCGCGGGCGGCTTCGATGAGATTTTCATCGGCGCTCAAGGTTATGTTTTTCATGGATCAAGACTTTGTAGTGGATAGTGATTGGTGACTAGTGGATAGCGGTTCGTTTGCACGACAATAGTGTACACCTGTTCAATGAAACCTACAGGAGCTTTCAGGCTTCACCCTTTGCAGTGGGCAATCATTCTAACCACTAACCACTGCAATCATCCGGTTAAATTCGGCCTCGACTTTGGCTTCGAAGTCCGATTCGATTTGATAAACCTCGGTAAACTCGGCAAAGGCCCAGCGGCCGTATTGTTTCAGATTATTTACTCCGGGCACCCAGTAGGTTTCCATCGTGGATTTCTTTTCCTTGGCGTCTTCGCGCCGGTAGCCTTTGATTTCGACAATCAGGTTCAGCAGGTCGTCATCTCCGTGTCCGTCATCCACGCGCACGATGAAATCGGGCCGGTATTTACGCGTTTCCGAGCCGTAGCGGTAGGGAACTTCCAATCCCAGGCTGTGATTTTTCACGTAGGCTTTCACCTTCGGATGCTTTTCCGCCACGCGGCAGAATTCGGCCTCCCAATCGCTGTCGAGGATTACCCAATTGAGTTGACAGCGATTCGCGGCGGTTTCCCAGCGATCGGTTTTGGAGGTGTTGAAATTGACATGCATCGTGGAGCCAGTCGGGTTGTAAGGGTCGAGTACGGCCTTGATCGGGCGCGTTCCGACCAGCGCGCGGGTGATGCCGGCGGTGATGCGCTCGCAGGCCATGTCGGCCAGTTCCTGATACATGAGCTGCGCCGGATAGGTTCCGCCCTTGCACACGAGACTGTGATCCAGCCATTGCTTGGTGATGCGTTTAAGTTGTCCGAAAAGATGTAGCTTGGCTTCTTCGCCCGGATCGCGCCATTTGGTGTAGAGCAGGCGACGGGTCAGATGGAATAATAGCGTCGACTGGCGCAGATCGCCGGTGTGAACAAGATTAAGGTCGACCGATTCACCGATGATGCCCGCATTTTGCGTGACGGAAGGGCCGACCAGATCGGGCGTGAGTTCCAGTACGGAATCGTCATTGAACTCAGCGGTCAGCCGCTCTTCGGGTAATTCGACGCGATAGCCCTGCACACGCGGGAACGTAATTTCCAGCGCGTCGCGTTCGGGCCGCACGGCTTTGACCTGAATGGTTTGGCGTGGCGGTTGCGGCGGCGCCACGACCGGTTTGGCGGTGAAATCAAAAGGAATGCCCAGCACGTCGGCATACTCGACATTGAACAGGTTTTCTTCGTTCAGATCATAGGACTGACGCCGCAATGCGCGCCCGATCACCTGCTCGCACAGCAACTGGGTGCCGAAAGCGCGGACGCCGAGCACGTGGGTCACGGTATTCGCATCCCAGCCTTCGGTCAGCATCGATACCGACACCACGCAGCGGATCGATTCTCCGAGCCGCCCTTCCTTGCCGACCGTGTTCATGACTTCACGCAGCAGTTCCTGATCGCTGAGGCTTTCCGCCCGGCGCAGGTCGCCTCCGCGTTCGACGATCTCGCGGCGGAAACGGTCGATTTCATCGGAAGCCATGTTGCGGAAGTTGCTGTCCAGCGCGTCGCCGGATTCGAGCTGTTCGCTATCGATCAGAAGCGTGCGCGGGCGGGCGAGTGGATTGCCGTGTTCGTCGAAATTACGGAACAGGGCCAGCCGGCCGTTTTCCAGTTTGGTGGAGCCGTCTTCGTTCTCGCGGTGAAAGCCTGCAATATAGTCGTAGACCAGCTTGGACGTGCTGGTGTTGTTACAGACCACGATAAAGCAGGGCGGGATTTTGATGTTGGCTTCCTGCCAGAGGTTGTAGGTTTTCTCGTAGTGCCCATAAAGGGCTTCCAGCGCGGTTTGCAGTTCAACGGGGATGCTGAGCGGATCGAGGACTTTGGTCTGACCTCGTCCCTTTTTGGGCATCTTGCTGCGGATGTGCTCCCACAGATTGCGGAACTTGGGCATTTCGGCGCCGGGTACGTTATCGGCAACCGGAACGCGCGGCAGTTTGACAATGCCGCATTCGATTGCATCCATCAACGAGAAATCGCTCATCGTCCAGGGGAACAGGGTGCCTTCGGCATAACCGGAACCGCGCAGGAAAAACGGCGTCGCCGAAAGATCGATGACCCGGGCGATCCCGAGTTTGCGTTTGACGGTTTCCAGGCCGGAAATCCAGAGCCGGGCGGCATCGTTATTCTTCCGGGCTTCCTGTTTGTCTTCGCCGCTTAAGGGTTCATCATCTTGATTCGGCTTCTCGCGGTAGCAATGATGCGCTTCGTCATTGATCACCAGAATATTTTTCATACCCATGAGTTCGGGCATCACGCGCTGGAGCATCTGCCCTTCGGTTTCCAGGGTATTGAGCGATTGGCCGCCCTTGCCTTGTAACAGCAAACGGCCGCCTTTGGACAGATCCAGGCGTTCACGCAATTTGAAAGCGTGGTAGTTCGTGATCACGATCTTGGCGCGTTCCATCTCGCCGGCGAAATCTCTTGGCACAATTTCCCGGTTACTGTAATAGCTGTCGGGGTCGTTCGGTTGCAGAACGCGGAGACGGTCGCAGCCCCGGTGCGACAATCAGAAATCCGCGGGTGAAATTTCTGGCTGAAGGCCTGCGCACCGAATTGACAGTCTGCCAGGCGATCAGCATCGCCATCACAGTAGTTTTGCCCGCCCCTGTGGCGAGTTTGAGCGCCAGGCGCATCAGTTCCGGGTTCGCGTCGTTGCTGGCGTTGGACAGGTGATCCAAGAAGCGGGCGCCGGGTTTACCGAATTTCGGCGCCACTTCCGTTAGCCAGATGGCCGTTTCAACGGCTTCGATTTGACAGAAAAAGGGTCGAACGCCGTTAAATCGATGATGCCGCCAATGCTGCAGCAAACGCGCTGTTTCCGGAGTTACCAGCCAATCGGTGGAACTGGGTAGCCCGCGCCAATCGTTCACATGACGGCGCAGTTCATTGATGATCGGCGTTGGGTCGTATCGTTGGGATTCGGTTGATAGGCCTAAATCATCCTGTGTAAATAATGAATGCTGTTTTGGTCCCTTCCGTTTCTTCGGCTTTGGAATCGGCGTGATGAACTCGGCTTTGCGGCGGGTTTCGATGATTTGCTGGGTTGGCTGTCCATTTTTTTCAAGCTCCCAATGACGATTCGGGTATTTGTACGGCGAATTGAGGATCGGTTTTTCGAAGAATGCATTTTCCATTGTAGTTGGTCAGTCTTCCTGTCCACGTATTGGTTGTCCAAAAACGCTTCTGTTTTTTGCGGTCTGCGAAAGTTTACACAAATTAGATCGTTCCGTGGATCATACAACACGGGGCCGGTTGCAGTAATTCGGTATTCCATTTCCCGGAGGAAATTTCCTAAAATGGGTTCGGCGGAAACTGTCTGGTCCCGGCCAGCGTTCTGTGTTGAAGCGACCTATTCTACAACACGGTTTTAAAATGAATTAGTGAAAATGATCCTTCCTGCGCCGGATTTCGGCGAATTGCTCGACCGGATCCCCGGAGCCGATGGCCAGGGATTCCCGGATTTCAGGGCTGTCGACGCGCAGAAATGGATTGGTCGCGAGTTCGTCCCGGATCGTTGACGGAACGGTCGCGAGATTGTTTCGCCGCATCCGGTTGACCTCGTCCATGCGCCGGCACAAGTCCGGATTCCGCGGTTGCGACGTCTATCAGCCACCCGGATCGGATTCTGCTCATCCCCGGACTTGACCGACTGGTACTCGGGGGTCGGGATGTTCCTGCGCGTGGCTTCGTCGTGGGTCAGTGTTGCGACTTTGAGATTGGCTCCGGTTTTCTTTGCCATGCCGGTTCTCAAATTTTGAACGGATTTTCGATGGTCAGCCCTTCAATTCGCTGGCGGTGCTGCATGTCCTCGCTGTAGAGAAAAATGCAACCGGCTTCAAGCGCGGCCGAAACGATCAAGCTGTCGTAAAAGGCGAACCCGTAGCGGGCCTGAATATCCACGGCGGTGAGATAAAGGTTCAGGTTGGGATGTATCCTGTACAATGGCATAAGAACCGTGTTCAGGTAACTTTTCATCGCGTCCGTTGTTAGCGGAATTTCCGCTTTTCGGATAGCGGTGTTAAGACATTCCTGCACGACCTGGAAACTGATACAGGCCTTTCCGGTCGCGATCCCGTTTTTTATTAAGCGTTCTGCGATCTCCGCCTTGCGCTCATCCATGCGTTCAAGCGGATAAATGAACACGTTGGTGTCGATAAAATATTCAACGCTCATTCATTTCATCACGGGTCAACTTGCGCCCGACGCGCAATTTACCGCGCAATTCTTCAATAACCGCCATCGCTTCCTCCGCTTGCCTCTCGCGCCGCACATAGTCCTCCAGCCAGCGGCGGAATTGTTCGTTCAGGGTGGTGTGTTCGGCGCGGGCGCGCTCGCGGGCGGCCTCGATGAGATTTTCATCGGCACTCAAGGTTATGTTCTTCATGGGTCAAGCTTTACAATTGGGTGTACACGAGAATAGTGTACACCAGTGGATTGAACGGTACGGAAATTTTAATGCCCCGCTCTTTGTGCGTTTCCGAGCCGGGGCGACAGGGCATTTCCAATCCCTGTTAATCGGTTTGAATTCAGTGAAAATGATCCTTCCTGCGCCGGATTTCGGCGAATACCGCGACCGGATCCCCGGAGCCGATGGCCAGAGATTCCTGGATTTCAGGGCTACCGACGCGCAGAAATGGATTGGTCGCGAGTTCGTCCCGGATCGTTGACGGAACGGTCGCGAGATTGTTGCGCCGCATCCGGTTGACCTCGTCCATGCGCCGGCGCAAGTCTGGATTCCGCGGTTCCACGGTCAACGCGAAACGGCCGTTGGTCTGGGTATATTCATGCGCGCAATAGACTTTTGTTTCGGCAGGCAATCTCTTGAGCTTCGACAACGACTCCCACATCTGCGCGGGCGTACCTTCAAATAACCGACCGCAGCCCATCGCAAACAGCGTATCCCCGCAAAATAACGCCTTGTCATCAGGAAACCAGTACGCAATATGCCCGCAGGTATGCCCGGATACGGAGATTACTTCGGCTTCCGCGCGGCCCAGTTTGAAACGCTCGCCTTCATCAATCATGATGTCAATTCCGGGGATCCGGGCGTTGTCGGCTCTGAAACCCACGATCCGGCAGCCGGTCTTCCGCTTCAATTCGAGGTTGCCGCCGACATGGTCGGCATGGTGGTGGGTATTCAGGATATAATCCAGGCGCCAGCCGCGGTCCGAGAGCTGATCGAGTACGGGTCCCGCGACCGCGGGATCGACCACCGCGGTTACAGAAGACCCGGTTTCACGAATCAGGTAAACGTAATTGTCATGCAATACGGGGATCTGAATGATGTCGAGCATAGTCTGAAAGTTCCGGCTCCGTATCGTGCCATTGTAGTCGCTGCGATCAGCTCCCGTACAGAGCGTTCGCGCGGTTCAGGGACAGGGGTTCGGCATCTTCTGATGAATTGCCTCGATCTTCTGAATGACTTCCTCGTCGAGCCGGAGATTCGCGCTGCCGAGGTTCTCATCGAGTTGGGCCAGCGTGGTCGCGCCGATGAGTGTGGAAGTCAAAAAGGGCTTCGAGTTGATGTACGCGAGCGCCATTTGCGCCGGCGAAAGCCCCAAACCCTGCGCGAGTTCGACATAGGCTTTTGTCGCCGCAATACCCGGATGCTTGGTATAGCGCGCGTAATCCGGATACCGCGTCAGGCGCGCGTTTTTTGGGCTGCCGTTCAGGTATTTTCCGGTCAGGGTGCCGAAAGCCAGCGGGGAATAGGCCAGAAGGCCGGCGTCTTCACGGTGCGAGATCTCCGCGAGTCCGACCTCAAAACTTCGATTCAGCAGGTTATAAGGATTCTGGATCGATGCGATCCGCGGCAAGCCCAGCCGTTCCGAACAGTTCAGGTATTGCATTACCCCCCAGGGCGTCTCGTTCGATACCCCGATAAAACGGACCTTGCCGCTCGCGACGACTTCGGCCAGCGCGCGCAGCGTGTTTTCAATCGGAAGCGGAACCTCGTCCTTGACCGGCGCATAGCCGAGTTTCCCGAAAAAATTGGTATTTCTGTCCGGCCAGTGGATCTGATACAGATCGATATAATCGGTTTGCAAACGGCGCAAACTGGCTTCGAGTGCCTGCTGGATATTTTCCCGGTCCGGCCTGGACCGGCCATTCCGGATATAGCGCAGCCTCTCGTCCTTGCCGACCACCTTGGTCGCCAGGATCAGATCCGCGCGACGGCCGGTTTTCCGCAGCCAGTTTCCGATAATTTCCTCGGTTCTGCCGTAGGTTTTACCCGACGGTGGAATCGGGTACATCTCCGCGGTATCGATAAAGTTGATCCCGGCCGAAAGCGCGTGATCGAGCTGATCGAAGCCTTCCGCCTCGTTGTTCTGCTGGCCGAAGGTCATGGTGCCGAGACACAATTCGCTGACTTTTACACCGGTTCTGCCCAGTTCGTGATAGCGCATTTGATAATTCCTGGATCGCTAAGGAAACGCTGAATAGATCCATCCTGGATTTCTCAGCGGGTCGGCAACTCTGCCAATGCGATTTGGCGCTGCACTGCGGGAAGTTCTGATTTAATCAGAGCTTCCCTAAAAAGGTTAAACAACCTCAGAGGTCCCGCCGCGTCTCGGGTCCCCCGCCCCGGCAAAGCCTCCGGCTTTCGCCGATACCGCATTCACGCCGCCGAAAAAAAGATTCAGCGACCCCCACAATTTGTGGTCCGGAAATCCACCCAGCAGAGTCTGCACTTCGCGTTCATTAAAGCCGTGTTCCACACTCAGCCGGCCGGCCTCAAAGTGGATTCTGGGACTGCTGACCGCCTGTTCAAGCGACATCCGAAAATCAATCAGGTTCACAATGACCTGAAGAATCGCGGTCCGGAGACGATTCGATCCTCCGGAACCCAGGGCCACGAGTTTTCCATCATAGAACAGGAGGCTCGGCGCCATCATGGAAGTCATCCGTGTATTTTCAGGCCAGAGGTTGAATCCCCCCGGATGCAGGTCTTGTTCGCCGAGCATATTGTTCAATACAATTCCGGCGCCGGGCACCAGATAGCCGCAGCCTTCGCCGTTGGTCGTGGTCAGACTCGCGAGGTTGCCGTCGCGGTCCGCCACGCTGATCTGGGTCGTTCCACGCGAACAAAAGGGGCGCGCCAGAATCTGTTGCCGGTGCCGCCGGATATAGTCGGAATCGAGCAAAGTCTCGGATGGACAGGCGGTGGACTCCGTGGATTCAATATCCATGCGCGCTTGCTCGGTCACGCCGAGAATATCGGCCAGTAAATGCAGGTAGGCCGCGGACCCGAAGCCATGCCGGGCCGGCTCGAACTGGTCGAGAAGACGCAGCGCAAACGCAATCAACAGGCCGCCTGAACTCGGCGGCGGATTGGTCAAAAATCTGCACCCATGGTATTCCAATGACAGCGGTTCGCGCTTGACGGCCCGGTAATCTGCGAGGTCCTGCCGGGTCAGGTTGCCGCCCGATTGCGCGCATAAATCCGAAATCCTTTGAGCGATTTCTCCGCGGTAGAACAGGTCCTCGCCTTCCGCGGCCAGGCATTCGATACCATCGGCATAATTCGGAGCCCGGAACAGCTCCCCTTCGCGAAGCATGCGGCCTTTTTCGACTGCATGAAACAAGGCCCGGGTTTCGGTCCGGAATGAATAGATGGCCTGGACCAGATCGAAAATATAAGCCTGAAACGCATTCACGCGGACACCCTTTTTCGCGAGTTCGACCGCGGGCTCGATCAGCCGCCGCATCGGCATGCGGCACTGGTCGCGATGAATCGAAAACAATCCGCGAACGACGCCGGGTGTTGCGACCGCACCCAGGCCGATATGAAATTCCTGCTGAACGGTTCCAAAATCCACGGAAGCCGGAAAGAACTCGATTTCGCCCAAAGGCTTGCGAACACCTGGCGTGTGCACAAAGAAATCGTAAATCAGCGCCTTGCCCGTGGGTGAACAGGCGGCCAGGAAACCGCCGCCTCCAAGGGAAGCCAGTACGGGTTCCGCCACACAGGCCGCGAAATGGGCTGCGACCGCGGCGTCGAATGCGTTACCGCCCTCTTCGAGAATGATTGCGGCGGCTTTTACGGTTTCTTCATGCCCCGCGGCGACGGCGCCTTTGTATTTCATGAGGATTGGAAATAGACCTGTCGAACCGGTTCATCATACTGAATTTGATTCGATCCTTGTACCCCTGCGTCGGAACATGGGGGCGCGGAACCCTATCCAACCGAATCCGCAAACCGGATCGTTACCTGAACCAACCTCGATTGGCGCCCTGAACGATGCCAGTCACCCATCGATTGAAGCACCGCCCCGGCTTTGGTGGCACAAAAAAACCGCGGGCCCGGTTTCCTCCGTGGAAACCAGACCCGCGGTTTGATCGCGGGGGAGAATTGAACAAGCGGTTCCGTCGTAAAAGCAATCCAATTTTGCGATGATTCCTCCCTGAGTCGGCGAATCCTGCGCCCGGCCTGTCCTCTTTCCTCGAAAATTAGTATACGCATGGCGCCGGCGAGAATCTGTATATTATTCCCGTCGAAAATGTGAAATAGGAACATTTCTGCTGCCGGCTGAACCCAAAAAATCCGTCCCAGCCGCAAACTGATTACGGTGTGCAGCCGAACTCGCGGTTACAAGATTTTCGCCAGCGCCGCCATGGCGCCGACGGCCACTACCAGCATCGCACCCAAATGGATTGTCATGCGGTATTCAAGGTCTTTGATATCGCGTGGAAGTGTCCCGGCCGGGTCATTATCTTTCAAGCGGCTCACCGGCGATTGTGCAGAGGGCTTCTTCTCGGAAAATGCGCCTTCAGGAAATCCATCTGGTCGCTCAGTACCCGACGGCCCTGCAGATAAACGTATTCGGCATGGGTCGGAATGAACGGAATCGCGAGCAACTCGATCCCGGCCGCTTCCGGGGTCCGTCCGGCTTTATGGTTATTACAGCGTTTACAGGCGGCCACGACATTATTCCAGGTGTCGGTTCCGCCCAGGCTGATCGGGGTCACATGATCGCGTGATAATGCGCCCGCGGAAAACCGTTCGCCGCAATAAAGGCAGATGTAATTGTCCCGGTTGAATAAAGTCGGATTATTCAAGGGTGGAACATAGTGCTTGTTGTTCTTTTGCAGCGCATAGTTGCGACTTTCCGTGGCAAGAATAGAGTTGACTTCGATAAAACTTCGTCTGCCGGTTTTCGCGCTAATCCCGCCATGGATCGTATACAATAACGTCCCCAGGGAATAAAGCACCTGATTCAGGTAATAAAGTTTGGCCGCTTCCTGATACCCGATCCATTCGAGGGGCATACCCGAGGCGTCCGTCCTCAACACCTGTTGATTTAAAACCGGCATTTTTCCTCCCTATCGTATTTTTGGCAAATACTCATCAGACATAAGTTCAACGTGAAGCGCCAGGACCTCAATTCCGGCAGGGTTTGCGCAGCTTCCGGATCAACAACGCAAAACCGTCGTCAATAATAAATTGCCCTATCGATATTTTTCAATGAAAACTTTCCCGTCCTCGTAACCATCCTGCTGAAATTACAGTAAATTGGCCAACTTCCTCGACCGTTTTCCATATCGTCCAATATCCCGCTTACAACCTTCAGCCGACGACGGAATGAAGCCGCGACGAGTTTGCTCGATCTGAATCCGAAATTCAATCCTCGATGCCCACGATTCTGAAAGTCGCGGTTCCCGTTCCGCTCCGACTTGTATTTGATTATCTGCCGCCGTCCGGCGTTCCCCTCCAGGAATTGATTCCGGGCCAGCGTATCGCCATCCCTTTCGGTCCCCAAACCAGAACCGGTTACCTGTTGGCGATCGAGGAAGACTCCGGCATCGATGCGGCCCGGCTGAAACAAGCGATCGCGGTGCTCGATACGAAGCCTTTCCAATCGCGATCCGACCTGAAACTGCTGATCTGGGCGAGCCGTTATTATCATCATCCGATCGGGGAAGTCATCGCGGCCGCTTTCCCGGTCCTGCTCCGGAAGGGCAAATCCGCGACCAATTCGGCCGACAAACGCCTCGTTCTATCCGGGCCGAGCGAAATCATCCGTGCACAAATTGCAGGCCGCGCCCATCGGCAGCGGGCGCTGGTCGATTTGCTCGCAGGCCATCCCGACGGATTATCGGAGCAACAATTGAAACACCTGGACTGGGACTGGCGGGCCGCCGCGCGTCTTCTGTCAAAACGCAAACTGATCGGAACGAAAACTTGCACCGAAGCAAGTCAGCCGCACCCGGGATTCGTGATTCCGGATTTCGAACTCAACCCGCAACAGCAAGACGCGGTCGATGCCATTCGCGCCGGCCTGGACCGCTTCCAGATTTTTTTGCTCGAAGGGATCACCGGCAGCGGCAAGACCGAAGTCTATTTCCGGGCCATCGAATCGGTACTTGCGGCCGGAAAACAGATTATGGTCCTGCTTCCCGAGATAACCTTGACACCGCAACTGGAATCCCGTTTCAAGGCCCGCTTCAACCTGCCCATCGCGGTCTTTCATTCCGGATTGACCGACGAAAACCGTAAAAATTCATGGCTCGGGATGGCCCAGGGCCAAAGCCCGATCCTGCTCGGAACCCGCTCCGCCGTGTTTACCCCGCTGAAATCCCCGGGTCTGATCATACTCGACGAAGAACACGATGTTTCATTCAAACAACAGGAAGGATTCCGCTTTTCGGCGCGGGATATTGCAATCAAACGCGCCCAACATTTGAATATTCCGGTTATTCTTGGTTCGGCCACCCCTTCGCTGGAATCCGTGCATAACGCCATCCGGGGCCGTTATCGGCATTTAACGCTGCCGCTGCGGACCGGATCGGCGCGTCCCCCAACCATACGGGTGCTCGATATCCGCAAGCAGCAACTCGCGGAAGGACTGGCGCCGGGCCTGATCCGTTCGATCAAAAAAAAACTGGATCAAAACCAACAAATCCTGCTGTTCCTGAATCGCCGCGGGTATGCGCCGACGCTGATTTGTCACCATTGCGGCTGGGTCGCCCGGTGCCGGCGCTGCGACAGCAATCTGGTCATCCATTTCGGCAACAGGCAGCTTCGCTGTCACCACTGCCTGCATGAACGGCCGCTCCCGGATGTTTGCGAACCCTGCGGCTCGGAAAAACTAATTCCCCTTGGGCTCGGCACGGAACGCATTGAACAGATGCTGGAAAAAATTTTTCCGCGAGCATCCATTACGCGTATCGACCGCGATACTACCCGACGGAAAGGCAGCCTCGAATCCGCGCTCGACGATATCAGCGCCGGCAAAACCGATATCCTGATCGGCACCCAAATGCTCGCGAAAGGCCATCATTTCCCTAATGTGACGCTGGTCGGTATTCTCGATACCGATTCCGGCCTTTTCAGCACCGATTTCCGCACCGCCGAGCGCCTCGCGCAATTGATCGTGCAGGTTTCCGGCAGAGCCGGCCGGGCCGATAAACCCGGAATGGTGATCATCCAAACCCGGCATCCGGATCATCCCTTGCTGGAATCGCTGATCAAGCGCGGCTATCCGGGTTTTGCTCAGGACGCCCTGGCCGAACGCAAACGGGTCGGACTTCCGCCTTTCAGCTTTCAGGCTTTATTCAGGGCCGAGGGAACCGGCCAGGACCATCCGCTGATCTTTCTCCAAAATATACGGCAGGTCGCGGAAGTTCAGGAAAATTCCGGGATCCAAATCCTCGGCCCGGTGCCCGCGCCGATGCCCAAACGCATCGGCCGCTTCCGTTATCAACTCCTGCTTCAAAGCCGCAACCGCGGCGCATTGCACAACCGCATCGAGGAACTGCTGCCTAGACTCGCCGATTTACCGGGATTTCGCCGGGTCAAGTGGTCGATCGACATCGATCCGCTCGATTTATTCTGAGCGGCGAAGGCATCTTGGGAAGCCCTGATTTATTCAGAGCTTCCCGCATTGCAGGGATGTACTGCCAAAATCGGACGCTGTAAGCGTCTGATTTTGTGAGGCAACCCAAATCGCATTGGCAGGTTGACGACCGCTGAGAAATCCAGGATGGATTAATTCAGCGTTTCCCTAAAGGACAGATGCGCGCCCGCAACCCGGCCGAAGCCGGGTCCGGCATCATCCGCCGCTCACACGATGGCCCAGATGTTCGCTCAGACGGCGCATTGCGGGCGACGGATCATGTGGCGACAAATGCACGTTAATCAGACTCGGGCAGCTTACGTTGTCGATCGCCGCGGTGAGCGCCGCTTCGAAATCCTGCTCGGTGGCGGCATCATAACCCTGCAACGGACCGAATAGCTCGCCGACGCGGTCGAAGCGCCACGCCGCGATATCGTTGAACGGCCCATCGAGAATGTAGCGTTCCGTACTGTAGCCCGCATTGTTGAAGACGATGACGATCGGCGCCAGTTTGAGCCGCGCATGCGTGGAAAGCTCCGTGCCGGTCATCTGGAACGCGCCGTCACCGACCAGGATCAGCGCGCGGCGATCGGGCCGCGCCACCTGCGCTCCGAGCGCCGCCGGAACGCCGAAGCCCATCGTGGTATAAAAAGCGGACGCGAGAAATTCGGATCGCTGGCGCACGCGCAATTCGATTGCCGCGAACAAGCAGTCACCGACATCGCTGACCACAATCATCTCCGGGGTCAGGGCTCGATTGAGCCTTGCGATGAGGCGCGCAGTGGTCATGGTCTGCCCCGCTTTCGGGAACGGCTGGCCGTCATCGCCCGGCGGCTGCGCGGGCAAGGCCTCGCCGCGCGGAGAAACCCGGCGCGCAAAGGCGCCGATGAAGTCGCCGAGCGCTACGTGCGGATACCGGTGGTAACGGATATTGACTTCACCCTGGCTGGCCCGCACGAGACGTTGTGGATCTATACGCGCGGTGTAAATGCCGGTATCGACGTCGTTAAGGGTCACGCCGAGCATAATCAGCAGATCGGAATGCTCGACCACGGTGCGCGTATGTTCGGAACTCATCGCGCCCTCGTACACGCCGATATAGGCGGGATGCCGTTCGCCGATCACCGATTTTCCGGTCAATGTCGCGGCAATCGGAAGCCGCGCGTGCTCAACGAGGTCCACCAGCGCGTCCTGCAAGCCGCGCCGGTGGACTTCAACGCCGGCGACGAGCACGGGCGCCTTGGCCTCCGCCAACAGTTCGAGAGTCTCCGTCACGGCTTCGTCCACCGCCGCCGCATCGCTTCTTTCGGCGAGAATAATCTCCGCCGCGGAAGGTAAAGGATAGCCCTCGACCGTCACGCGGTCCCGCGGAAGCTCGATGTATACCGGCTTGCGTTCATGCCGCGCGGCCGCGATCGCGCGGTCGATTTGTCGAAAAGCGGTCACCGGGTCGTCGAGAACCGTGGTCGCGCAGGTGATGCGGTCGAATATTTCACGCTGGAACGTGAACGGCCCGAAACGGTGATGCAGCAAGGGGTCGTCGCGCTGTTCCTGGACCCCCGGCGCGCCGCTGATCACCACCACGGGCGAGGATTCCGCGTACGCGCCCGCGACCGCGTTCACGACGTTGAGCGCGCCGACGCCATAGGTAATCGCCAGAGCGCCGATACCCTGGCACCGCGCATAGCCGTCCGCCGCGAATGCGGCGGTATCCTCGCGCGTCGTGCCGACGTGCTGCACCGGCCCGCGGGATATTTGTTCGTAGAACTTGAGAATGTAATCGCCCGGAACTCCAAAAATATGCCGGGCCCCCGCTTCGTGCAGGCGCTGAAGCAGGTATTCACCGATCGTGGCCACCGTATTGCCTTCCATCATGCCTCCCTCTGCGAGTCACAGAGTTTACGAAAAGAAACTCGGAACGATTCTATAGAAAAGTGTTTGGTCAGGAAAGGCGAGACTGTGTTCCGTCCTTTCACGTCGTTCGAATTTCCCGATTGAGTTCAAGCACCGAAACGCCGTTTTGACTTGTTCAGGCGGGTGGCAAGACCGGCATAGGATTATATCCGGAACTGTACGCCGCCACCTTTTACGACACTATACGGTGAGGAGAACAAACCAATATCGCATTTCATTGCCGGAACGGTCTGATATGTGTTAGATATGCGGAAACTTCATAATTGTTGGTTAACCGTGGAACGAGGCCCATAGTATTGGAAGACATTGTCCTTATCGAATGGACATTCAGTCCTGAGGATTTCTTCGAAGAGGAGATCCGAATTGCGCGAGACGATTACACAATGACCATTGGACGGGGAAAGGTAGAAGCCCGTGTTGATCCAACGCTCTACGCTCAAGGTCGCGAATTGAGAGATGCTCTACATAACCATCTCAATGAGAGGTTCCTGGGTGTCCAGTTTCTCACGCACAAGGAATACAGCCTTTCAGAGGCTTCAATGTGTAGATTCCATTCCGATGGGAGAAAAGACGTTACAATTTTTCCGCACTCGATTGTTTCGAAAACGACCTTTGGAACGATTGATTTAATAGTGAAAGACAAAGACGGAAACATCGTTAGCGACTCTCGTCGAGATCGAATCGAGAAAAAGAAACGTTTCGCCAATCTTTCTGCTCGTTTTGCTTCTACGGTTCAAGTAGCGAACTCCATCTTGAGAAGTTATCAAGCAGCGGTTAGGGACCCGGATAACGAATTAGTCCATCTTTATGAAATTCGCGACGCAGTATCAAAAGCGTTTTCCGGTAAGAAACACGCATGCCAAACGTTGGGTCTAAGCACAACCGATTGGCGGCGACTTGGCGATCTCGCGAATGATCGCCCAATAAAACAAGGGCGGCATCGTGGTAAATGTGTAGGCGCTTTGAGAGACGCCACGGAACAGGAACTTGAGGAAGCCAGAATGATCGCACAGACTTTTGTTGAAGCATACTTAGTCTACTTGGACGCAACCACTAACTAGAAAACTGCTAACAATGGCATGCACACGGACCGCAAAAAGCGCTGCTCGTTCCTCTGTCTGCTTTTTGCGGCCGGTGATCCAAGACATTAGGCACAGTGACAAAGGAACGATTTCGGTGATCCGCAGGTTTCTCGTTTTGCCAGCTTGGGACTTTGTCATACCGGCCGCCGCTTGTGCCATGCTCGCCGCGGTTTGGACGCAGCCTCTGGGCTGGATTCTGCTTCCCCTGGTTTCCGCCGCGCTCGTAGCGGCGGTGCTGGTGGGCGTACATCACGCCGAAGTTGTCGCGCATCGCGTTGGGGAGCCATTCGGCACACTGATTCTCGCAATGGCCGTCACCGTGATCGAGCTGGGGCTGATCGGCTCGATAATGTTGTCCGGCGCTCCGGCTGCGAGCACTCTGGCCCGCGATACAGTGTTCGCTACCGTGATGATTGTGCTCAATGGGGTAGTGGGCCTATGTCTGTTGATGGGAGCGATACGCCATCACGTACTCGCGTTTCGAGTTGAAGGAGCCAGCCATGCCCTCTCGGTGCTGGCCACCCCTGACTGTGCTGACGCTGGTAGTGCCGACGTTCACAACCACGACGCCCGGCCCGACCTACTCGTCGGCACAGCTTGCATTGGCCGGTGTGTCTTCGTTGGTGCTATACGGCGTATTTGTCTTTGTCCAAACGGTACGCCATCGGGACTACTTCCTCCCGGTTGAAACCGAGGCCTATGGAGAGCACGCTGCGCCACCGACAGTTCCGGTTACGTTGACGAGTCTGGCCTTGTTGCTGGTCTCTCTTGTCGCCGTCGTCGGCCTCGCCAAGAAGCTTGCACCAAGCATTGAAGCCGGGGTGCAAGCAGCATCCGCGCCAGCAGCGGTCGTCGGCGTCGTCATTGCACTGCTGGTCCTTCTGCCCGAAACCTGGGCCGCTCTGCGGGCCGCTTTGCACAATCGAATGCAGACAAGTCTAAACCTCGCCCTCGGCTCGGCACTCGCCACGATTGGCCTGACCATCCCGGCCGTGGCGGCACTTTCAGTGATACTTGAGCTGCCGCTGGAACTCGGCTTGCCTGCGACCGAGACAGTGCTGCTGGCACTAACGCTATTGGTAGCTACAATCACGTTGGGTAGTGGTCACTTGACGGTTTTGCACGGAGCGGTGCACTTGATATTGTTCGGGGCGTTTCTCTTTCTTGCTGTTGTACCCTGACGATTTGAACGTCGCTTAAGCCAATCCCATGGGCAAAGAAATCCGGCATTCATTCCTCATCAACGCTTCGCCCGAATCGATCGTGGCGGCGCTTGTGCGCGAAGAGTGCATTCAAATGGGGTGGACAAAAGAAGCGCGGGTCGAAAACGGCAAAGGGGTCTTCGGTTGGAGCGGATATGGCTCGGTGGTACAGCTTGATATTGAACTGAACGCTGCCGGGGACACGGTCGTGTGGAAATGCACCAAGTCGAACATGCAAAACACTCAAGCCTGGGAAGGTACAGCCTTCCATCGCTTGATGGCGGCCAAACCCTCGGTCGTTTGGCCTTCGTCTCGCACGACGGCCTCCGCAAAGCACTGGGCCAAGACCTCCGTATCACCTCCATTCTCGGCGGCGATATAGATAGCGATGGGTGCTGGAAGATCGATAGACATAAGTTATTTCAAACCTAGTCGATCGGCCAGGGCATGGCCTTCGGCAACGTGGTCGCCGCAGACGTGTCGGGCTCGGGTTCCCGCGCCGCACTATCGACGGCGGTGTCGACGACGCGCCACCACGGCTCGACGCCATCCGCCTGCGCCGGCTCGACCGGCTCGCCGAGTCGCGGCATCACGAGTCGCGCGCCCGCCTTCGGGCCCAACTCCAGCAAGGCCTCCGCAGGCTGGTCCCAGGCATGCATCGCAAGGCTGAACGTGCCCCAGTGCACGGGCAGGAACGCGCCGCCGCCGAGCAGCGCCAGCGCCTTGAGCGCGTTCTCCGGCCCGAGGTGAATATCGCCCCAGGCAGGATGGAACGCGCCCACCTCCAGCATCACGAGGTCGAACGGCCCGAGCCGTTCGCGGATCGTCCGATATTCCGTCGTGAGGCCGGTATCGCCGCTGAAGAACACCGCGTGCCGTTGCGAACGGATGACGAGCGAGGACCACAAGGTTGCGTTGCGGTCATGCAGTCCGCGCCCGGAAAAATGCTGCGAGGGCGCGGCGGTCACCGTGAGCCCGGTGTTCGGCAACTTGTGCGATTCCCACCAGTCGAGTTCGCCAATGCGCCCGGGTCGAACGCCCCAGGCTTCGAGGTGCGCGCCAACGCCGAGCGAGGTCACGAACGGCACGTCGCGCTTGGCGAGTTCGCGGATGGTCGGGTAGTCGAGGTGGTCGTAGTGGTCGTGCGACACGAGCACGAGGTCTACCGGTGGCATCGCACGCAGGGAAACGGGCACGGGCTGGAAGCGCTTGGGGCCGGCGAGCCGCGACGGCGACGCGCGCGGTCCCCAGACCGGATCGGTGAGTACGCGCAGGCCGTCGATCTCGATCAGCACCGTGGAATGGCCGAGCCAGGTGACGCGCAGCCCGCTGGCGGGCGGCCTGGCCCAGACTTCGAGCGGGTTCATCGATGGTAGCGGCCCCCGCGGCACACGCCGCTCGCCGCCGCAGAGAAACTCGCCGAGCGTCGGCATAGCCGCGTTCGGGTCGCGCAAGCCCGGGATGACTGGGTGCTGGTTGCGGAACCGCTCGCCCGCCCAGAGCGGCGAAGCCTTGATGCGCTCGAGCCGCGCGTCTTCTGGTTTTCTGCCCAGTGACTTCATGCCTGATGATATGCAGAAACAGTTGTTACCTGGAATTCTGCCGTGCGAGAAACGCGTGAATCTGCGCCACCACCGCGGCACCCTCGCCGATCGCGCCGCCGACGCGCTTGACCGATCCCGAGCGCACGTCGCCTATCGCAAAAACGCCGGGCACGCTGGTTTCGAGCGGCAGGCGTGTGCCGTTGGCCGCACGCGCGTCTGCCGCGTGCACTTCGCCGTGCCCCAATGCGGAGCCGGTCGTGACGAACCCCTTGTCGTCGAGCTTCACGCCGCAGTCTTTCAGCCAGTCCGTCGTCGGGTCCGCCCCCAGGAACAGGAAGACGTTGCGGATGGGCCGGTTTTCCTCCTGCCGTGTGTCGCGGTGCCGCCACCGCACCGTTTCAAGCCCCGCCTGGCGCGAACCCTCGAGCCCGGTGATTTCGGTGCGCGTGCGCAATTCGATGTTGGCTGTCGCGGCGATGCGGTCAATCAGGTATTTCGACATGCTGTCCGCCAGGCCCGTGCCGCGCACCAGCATCCAAACTTTCGCTACGTGGGCCGAGAGAAACACGGCACCCTGTCCCGCGGAGTTGCCGCCGCCGACCAATATCACTTCCTGGGCGGCGCACATTCTGGCCTCGATGGGCGACGCCCAGTACCAGACGCCCCGTCCTTCCAGGGCCCTGAGATTGTCGCAATCCGGGCGGCGATAGCGTGCGCCGGTGGCAATCACCACCGTGCGGCTTTGCACGGTGCGCGCGTCAGCGAGTTGCAACTCGAGCGGGTCGCGACTGCCGGCGCGCTCGCAGTCGAGCCGCGCGACCTCGGACGGAATCAGCATGCGGGCGCCGAACTTCTGCGCCTGGGTATAAGCGCGGCCCGCCAGCGCCTGGCCCGAAATGCCGGTGGGAAATCCGAGATAATTAATAAAAGGTAAACCCCCGGCTTTGCCGGGGGACTCGCAAAGTTTGACAGATCCGGGAATCATCGTGAGTCTCCCCACCTGTGAACCGCCTAGAGTTCAATAGATGAGGAAACACACGATGAAGACACCAGAAAGT
>JBGTCG010000129.1:0-28644 GCA_041748915.1 Methylococcales bacterium | reverse complement strand
CAACTTGAACGGCAGAACCGTCTGTGACAACATACTCAAAAAAACCTCCTGGGTGATAAGAAAAGCGCATTGAACAACGCTATTTTACTCATTCAGCGAGGTTTTTTCTTGTTTAAAGTATACAGTCGCGGATCTTGGGTCGAACGTTCGTGACCGGCAAACCGAAATAAAAGAACCCCATACCGGACAATTGGTTATTGACCGTGTCTGCCGAATCAGCCCGATTTCGTCGAAGCCGTTTCGAGAAACTCGGCCTGCTTTTTCAAACCCGCAAATTCCGGGGAATGATCGACCAGAACGGTTTCCCAATCGGATTCAATGCGCTGCCCCGAGGTCACGCTCGCGAAGACATGCATCATGGCGGCCACGACGATCGGATCAAACAGCGCGGATTTGACCGGCCAGGTCAGTAAGGCTGCAAATACAAAGGTCCAATATCCGAATTCGACCGGGATGATCTGATCGACCCAGCGGACCGGGGACAACATCAGAAAAAAAATAACCAATGTGACTAGATATTTGATGGCCAGCAGGCTGATCGCATTGTGGAAAAGGCGGCGAAAATTCTGCGCAAATAAGGTCAGCCCCGAGATTGCTGCGGCGCTCGCCGAACGCGAGGAATCGTGCAGGCAATAGCCGATTATAATCTCGTGGATATAGGTAGCCGGAGTTTCGGCGATTCTGGAAAGCAGTTTGGAGAATATCGTATTGTCCAGTGCGGAGAGTCTTTGTGCAATCGCGCTGTCTCGCCGAAACAGGCAAGCGAGCGTTGCCTTGATTCGTTTATCCAGAACCAGGAGTTCGGCCGCAGTCGAGAATCGTTCGCGGACCAGGCTCCGCGCATGTGCGACCTGAGACCAGCCTTGCTCGGTGATCGCATCCCGGAGCGATTCATTGAGCAATGCGACATGCGGCGCTCGTATGGAAAAAAACCAACTTCCGCGGAACCAGTAAAAAAGAATCGCAAAAATTGCGAATCCGGCGATTCCGCCAACGCCGACAAAAAAACCAGACAACGAAAATAAAGAATCCAGGATCAACCCGGATCCGGTTCCCGCAAGAATCGCGAAAATCAAAACGAGACTCAGCACGAAATACATCGCAAGCCGGTAAATCATGTAGGCCATCGTTTTTTCAAGCGTCTGGGTTGCTTTTAAAAGTTTGAAATCCCACATGGAAGTTCCCGAAGATTAATTATAGAGTCGAACGGAGTCCGGCCCCGGAGGGCCGCACTGATTCGTTTTCAAAGGCTGAATGGTAATCGAAGCGGCTGACCAGGCGCAACCGCGCGGTTTATTGTTGTCGTAGGTAACCGGTAACCGTTAATCCAGGGTCCGGCGAAATGTTCGTATGCCGACGGCCAGGACAACCGCGATAAATAACAGGATTGGCCAGATATGCGGCACAAGGATGGTGAATCCATTGCCTTTAAGCAGAATACCCCGCACCAATTGCAGGAAATGTGTGAGCGGCAGGATGTTGCCGATAACTTGCGCCCAGCCGGGCATGCCCCGAAATGGAAACATGAATCCCGACAGCAGTATCGACGGCAGAAAGAAAAAAAAAGTCAGCTGCATTGCCTGCAGTTGATTGCGCGCGATCGAACTGAAGGTAATTCCCAGGGTCAGATTCGCGCTTATAAAGATCAGGACCACCGCATAAAGCAACGGAAGACTGCCGAGCATTGGCACACGAAAAATCCAGCGTGCGGCGATCAATACCAGCGTAACCTGAATTAAACCGATCACAATATAGGGAACGATTTTGCCGGTCATCACTTCAAAAGGCGTCGCGGGCGTCGCCAACAGGTTCTCGAAGGTGCCGCGCTCTTTTTCCCGCGTCATCGCAAGTCCCGTCATCAGCACCATCGTCATGGTCAGTATGACGCCGAGTAAGCCGGGAACAATGTTATAAGCGGTAATGCCTTCGGGATTGTAACGTTTATGCACACGTAAATCGATCAGCGATGAGGCGGGGGGCCGGTAACCGGGAAGGTTCGCGCTGAACACGTCGTCCGCCAGATGATCGAGGACGGATATCGCGCCCCCGGCGGCGATCGGGTCGGTTGCGTCCGCCTGCATTAGGACAACGGGACGTTCGTTTCGGATCAGCGCCCGTTCAAATCCGGCCGGAAAGTTCACCACAAATTGAACATCGCCGCGATTCAGCAGGCGATCGGCTTCGCGCTCGTTCTTGACGGAACCAATGATTGCAAAATAATCGCTATTCCGCATGGCGGCGATATAGTCGCGAATAAAAGGGCTGGTTTCGGCCATGAGCACCGCGGTCGGTAAATGCTTCGGATCGGAATTGATCGCGAAACCGAATAACAAGAGTTGCATGAGTGGAATCCCAATGATCATGCCGAACGTCAACCGGTCTCGTTTCAGCTGGATGAATTCTTTAACCACGATTCCGGTCCATCGGATCAATGAAAATCTCCGCAAAGGATCTTTCATGGCGTCGGCTGGAGTGGGTCCCGCGCATCGCGCATCAGGCGGATGAAGACATCTTCAAGTGACGGCTGCACACGTTCTATCGACAGTCCGCGTTGCAGCGAAAATTCTGCGATACGGGGTTCGATGAATGCCCCGGCTTCGCTACTGACGTGCAGGATCGAACCGAAAGTCGCGACTTGCTCAACGCCGGGAATTTTACGAAATTCGTCCGCAACCCTCTGAATGTCCGGTCCGCTAATGGCCCACGTGGACAGGTTCTGCGTTACGACCAATTCGCTGGGCGTGCCGGACGCCAGTATGCTGCCGTAGGCGATATAGGCGAGGCGATGGCAACGCTCCGCTTCATCCATATAGTGAGTCGACACCAAGACCGTGATTCCCTCCGCGGACAGGTGATGGATCTCCTCCCAAAAATCCCGCCTTGCCTTCGGATCGACGCCTGCGCTGGGTTCGTCCAGCAACAACAGCCTGGGTTCATGCATCAGACAGGAAGCCAGCGCCAGACGCTGCTTCCAGCCGCCCGAAAGCGTGCCGGCGAGCTGATTTCGACGACCGGCGAGGTTGAGCCGGTCAAGCGCTTGGTTGACGGCCTCTTTGCGCTGTTTGACGCTGAACATGCGCGCGATAAAATTCAGATTCTCTGCAATCGTCAAATCTTCCCACAACGAGAATCTCTGCGTCATATAGCCAACCGAACGTTTGATCTCGGCGCTTTCGGTCCGCACATCGAAGCCGAGACATTTGCCGGCGCCGCTATTCGGCGCCAGTAATCCGCACAGAATCCGGATAGAAGTGGTTTTCCCGCTACCGTTCGGGCCGAGAAAGCCGAAAATTTCACCTTCCCGGACCTGCAAAGCAAGGTCCCTGACCACCTGTTTGTCGCCGTAGAACTTATTGATGCCGCGGACATCGATGGCCAGCTTCGTATCAAGGGTCATTGAGCAAGCGCACATCCATCGGCAATCCTGGGTGCAACCGGATCGCTACGCTCGATTCCGGAATGGCTTCTATCCGGAAAACCAGCTTGGCGCGTGTTTCACGGCTGTAAATGACGGGGGGCGTATATTCCGCCTGCGCTGCGATAAACGTTACTTTGGCTCTGACCGAAGTTGGGCAGCCGTCGCAAGCGGCTTCGACGCCCTGACCCGGACGAATCAAGCCGAGTTCCGTTTCCGGTACGTAGAAAAGGATGCGCCTGCGATCGTCGGGTAAAAAACTTAGCACCGGTTGCCCGGCCGGCACCCATTCCCCGGGCCGGTAATAGGTTTCCGTTATCTGGCCATTCGCAGGGGTCGATACCGCCTTCTTCCCGACCTCCCATTGCTTTTGCTTTATGACGGCGCCGGCGGCCTTCAGATCGGCTTCGGCGCCGCGGATTTCCGGTTGCCGGCCTAAAGTGATCTGGAAAACCGCCAATTGCTTGCGCGCGGCTTCAACCTCGGCTGCATTCTCGTCTCTCGCGGATTTCGCTTCATCCAGTCCGGCTTTGGAAATAAAGCCTTTCGTGACCAAAGATTCAAAACGCTTCAGCTGCGCCTCGGAAAATCGAAGATTTGCTTCCTTGGTCTTTAATTGCGCCTGCATCGCGGCAATTTCGGGTTGCCGACGCGGTTCCTGAAGATTGCTGACTTTCTCCTGTGCCGAAATCATCCGGGCCTCGGCTTCGTTCAGCTCATATCGCTGTGGTTCGTCATCAATCGAAAACACAATCGTTCCGGCGGCGACATGACTGCCGCGGTCGACATTCAGAGCATTCAGATACCCCGCGCTTGGGGCGGCCAGATACAGAAAGTCGCCTTCGACGTATCCTTGGAAGAACTGTTCGTCCGTGTCATTGCACGCTGCAAAAAAAAATGGCATGAAGAAGGCTATCGGGAATAGCCGCCGGATAAAATACATTGTTCCATCGTTAGCTTCTATGACGCCACGCAACGCGTAAGTGGCTTCAAATCTAATCGCCGCCGGAGGCTATACCCATTATACTGACGGGTACGAAAACGGTTGACTGGGCCGATAGGCTCAGTAAATAGCGCTAGCGCAGTAACCGATATACCGTCGTGGAAACAAGCCCGGGGACACGCAATTTCGATTATCCGGCGGATTCGCTTTGGATTGAATATCAGTGAAAATCGCCGCCGTGACTTGCCGTTTCATTGTTCTGACCTACATGCCTGCGAATAGATTTAATATTTTTTGTTTTTCTTTACCGTGGATTATTTTTTGGCGTCCAGATCGGCGACGGCTTTCTGTGCCAGGAGCTGAATTATTGTGTCCAAAGTCACTACTTGCGCTTGACCTTGGTTGAACCCGAGCACCGTTGTATCGGTCGCGCCGACTTCCATCTTTTCTTCAAAATAACCTCCGGTGACTTGTTCGGTCGTGTTGGCATCGATGACCTTATAACGCATGCCGATGAGCCAAACACCCGCAATCTGTCCCGTAGCCACCGATCCGACCGCGGTACCCGCGACCGCGCCGCCTCTACTCCCAGCCGCCAATGAAATTATGTTGCCGATAGTCGCAAAATCCCCGCCCGATGAGGCTTCAGCCACTTGCTCCGCTTTCAGGATGTCGAACTTCACAAACCATTTGGTTGTTTTAAATTTACCGCGTTTTAATATCTTCCGGACCTTTGCGGGGTCGCCCAAATTGGCGGCCAATGCAATTTCATCCAATGCAGGTCCAAGATCAGCCCGTTCAAATACCTTGAAATTGGCGCTGGTTAGCTCGATTTCGCCAAAATCAGCGATGTTGTTCGGAAAGTATCTTTGAGTAAACGTTGCATTGTTGCTCTTGATCGATCCGGGAATCACGATCAATGCTGGTCCTGGTTTATTTTTATTGACGTATTCGACTGGTTTGTACGCCATTTTATCGGCGTTCTGGTTGGCGACCAGTTTAGCCGGATGGAATTGTTCGACGGAAGCACAAGCCGTCAACGTCGAAACGACGATGAACGGCAGCATATTTCGGATTGTCATAAACATCTCCTTAATTTATTGAAATTAAAAATCTCGATCGGTTATTGGCGATATTTGCGGATGCACCGAAACCTTGCGAATCAGGCAACGTCAGGCTCAGAAGTCGTCAATCGCCTTGATCGCGTTGGATGCATTGCTGTCGCCCGACTTCGCAAGTTGCGCCACCGCTTCAGGGTTGATCTCCGCGACCTTTTTCATCGTTTCTTCATTATGGATCAGTCCCTTCAATCTTTGCGGCGCCGCATTGGCCAGCGATGCCGGAGGCATTCCATTGAATTTTTCCATGAGCCGGTCGATGTCGTCGTCCGAACTAAAGCTGACCCGGACGACGCCGCCCTGCGCCGAATCAAGCTTGAAATAACGGCTTCCAAGCTTCCGGTTAAGCGGATAGACGAGTGTATCGTTGATCAATCCCTGAAAGTCGCCGCGGCTACCGGAAAATTCAATTTCGTACAAGGATAGTCCATCGGAATTGAAATCGCGCAAATCGACATTCAATACCGGGCGCAGTCCAATCAATTCTTTCTTCACGATCTTGGCGACGTCATAATCAGGCAACCCGAGTAACTCGAGATTGAAGATCCTGCTCGGGGCCATCAGGTGGTCCTCGAAAAAATCCTTGGAAAATTCATTGCCGATCAACTTGCCGATATCGGCAAGCGCGGCGTCTTCGTCGGCCCAGCTTTTTTTCTGCGGAATCTTGTTGTTTACGTAGATATTCTCGCCGGTATGATTATTTGTGCATTTGACTGTCCAGGACGTCAGTACATACTTGGTGATCGTGACTCCGGAAGCCTGCAGCGTCACACTGTTCGATTTAAATTTGGCTTCACCCGTGATCGAAAAATCCGAAGCTTTCTGTTGCGTGGCCGAAAGTGTGACGTCGGCTTGATTATTCAGGCTGCTGCGTTCGATCAATTCCAATTTGAGCTTGTCGCTGACTTCTTCGGATTTGATCCGGTAGCCGAAGGTCTTCAGGTGCTCCATCAAAATATTTTCCGCGATTGGAGATCTTTCCGGCTCCACCAGGCTGTCCCGTTCAGCATCCTTGGCAAAAATCGCGATCGAAATGGTCGGGTTATCGAATTGCTTCAATAATTCAATCCGCGAGGTTTTGGACATGGCTTGAAGCGAATCCTGAATTTCGCTGACATACACTTCAGCCCGGATCAAAATATGCATGAACCCGTCTTCTCCGCGCCAGGGCTCACTCCATTTATCGACGTTCTTGATCAGTCCCGCCGATTGGGTGAGCACCCGATCCTCGATCAGCTCATAGTTTTCCACCAGCGTGGATCCCGAAACCAGCATTCCGACCGCTTTTTCGATCACCTGGCGTTTCGCGTCATTACGCAAGTCATCGATCAGCTTGCCCTTATCCTTCTCATAAAGGGGTGAGTCCGGATCCGCGAGACCTTCAGCGGATACGGTCACCGTCCTGGCGGTGGCAGCCAGTCCATTGCCGGACAGGACAATACAGAAGATGGCGAAAAACGCGATTAGAAGGTTCCGTGGGTAGCGAGTATTCATTATTGTAGATGGCTCTGAATTGTAGATGGCTCTGATCGAAAAGTTCTATTGAAGGCAATAATCATGGTAGAGCTGCGCGACAACATTGTCGGCTTGTTCCTGAACAATCATCAACGCGACTGATCGGGTATCCTGGCCGGACCACGAACTGTCACTGACGCCCACATCGGACACATACCGCCCGGACGCTTCGGTCAAGGTGAACGACATGTCGACGAACACTTCGTTGGCGCGAACGATCGGATTCATATGGGAGCGCGAACTCAGAATTCCGCGTAACAGGAAATTGGCGCCGAGGCGGGACGCGGCTGCCAGTGCCGCATCCGGATCATTGTTTAGAAAGGCATTGATTTCCGCCGCGGCGATCTGACTTTTTATTTGCTCCTGGGTATAGGTTCTCAGCCCAAGTCTTTGCAGACGCTTGTTGATTTCGTTGAAATGCTGACCGTAGCTCCCCGATGACACCGGACGCACGCTGTGGTCACTAAAGGTTTCGCCGATGATCAACCCGATTTTTTTCGCTTTGATTTTGTCGCTGCACCGGACATCGAGTAGCCGCCGGGTCTCCTCGCGCGCGCTTCGTTCTACCGCGTGTTCCTTCTCTTCTTCTTCGGAAAAACTGAAGCCTTCGCCGACAGCGGAACCGTGAAGTCCGAAGATCAGAATCCACAGCAATAATCGCTTAACTATTTTCACGATGGTCCCCAAAAAAAAATCTTAAGCCACTTATCGTAAATCAAGAATTCACCGATTTCTACTTGCCGATTCAGTACCACGCACTTTGTGGAGCACAAAATCCGCTTCCCGGCCGCGTGACGATCATTTTCCCGAGGAGAGGTCATCGAGGTACGCGCTGATCCCTAGAGTCTGCATTACAATCGGCCGCAAATCAGTGGAAAATTTAACAGGTCAGTCGTGAAGATCTCCTTTATTCATGAACAATTCCGTGTCGGTTGACCAGAACTGTAAACAGAATAGCAGGTTTGCAAAGAAACGACGGTCTACGAGGCGATCGTCGCGGATATTTCCCGTTGGAGCCAACCTATACATCCACTAAATGGATCCACTCCCAGCGAGCGGCAACCCCAAATACGAATTGGGATTGCCGTAAAAAATCAACCGCAGTAAGCGTAGATCCGGGGCAGCGCATCCCTGCACTGCGGAAAGGTCTGAAATAATCAGACCCTCCTTAACGAAGGAGTTGTGAGCCTCCGGTGGCGGGTTGTTGCGGTTCTTCTTTGTCGCCGGTCTGGGGAAGATCGAAACTGAATTCTTCGGCGATCGGGGCGCCTTTCACAAAGCCCTGCGCGTTTTCTTGCGAGTTATCCAGATCGTTTACCGACGCACCGTGACCGGTGACTTCAAGATAGTTGGTGTCGCCGTAGTCGAGGGTCTGTCCGAAGATATCATGGACCCATTTTGCATTCAGGCGCAACTGCACGAATGCATTATTATCTTCCTCCCAGCCGTAGCTCACGACTTCCGCGCCCCAGATCGCAGCCAACACCTTGGTCCGTACTTCGTCGTTCTCGAGGATCATATTGTTGACCTCGGTTTTACTTTTGATCTTTTGCCCGACAATCAGTTTGGCCATCTCGTCATAGGCGTCCAGTTCAGCCGCGCGTAACGCCGACAGCAGAGGCACATATTGCTTGGACGAAGTCGCAAAAGCGGTCCGGCTGATCACGACATCGTCATACTGAATCGGTTTGTCGATTATATTGGTGATGTTGCCCAGCCGGATGCTTGCGGTAGCCTGTGCAATATCCTTCTCCGTATCGTATTTCGGAGTGTCGAAATTAATTCCCTTGATCGCCGCGGTGACTTTCGATTCTACCTGGTTATAATCGTCCGGTTTCGAAGCCCAGAGCGCCTGACTGCGGATTTTGAGGCCAATCACACTTTCAACCAGCGCGCGCGAGGCTAAGGCCTTGGCTTTCTTGACCGTCATCAACTTTTTATTGCCGGCTGCCGCCCCGAACGATATCGCGAGCAGGGTCACCAAAATGAACGGCAGAAGACGGGTTTTTGTTTGAATTTTCATGGATATTTCGACTCCTTATTAATATGAATTGACCTGAATGGCTGGTTGAAAAAACTGCGGGGCAGGAATTTACTTAGAAATCGCCTTTCCGCCCCCTTCAAATGAAGACCCCGCCTGGGGTTCCGATTTGGCGGCCGAATCCTTGATCATGTCTTCAAACAGGACATAGCGGATATACTCGTTTTTCCGGTTCTCGATCGCCGGATTGGGTTGGACCGGTTGGCTTTTCTGGCCAACCGGTAATGATTCCGGAACCAGATATTTTGATGTTCCGTCCGAGGTGGATTCCCGGAGTTCGTCGATGGTGAACTGGAGCTTTCCGTCCGCCGTTCGTTTCACACGACCGGAAAACTCAATGGTATTTCCCTCGGGCAATTGGTTCGTTTGTTCCAGGATCTGTTTGTTTAACAGAAAAACCTTCTGCCTGGCTTTTTCCATGAGTTCCTGATTCCCGCAGGATGCTTGCGAGGCGACGAGAAACAGCCCAAGGAAGGGGATCCAGAGCCGTGAATTGGATACGATCATTGCGCTCACCACTCATCTTCGCGTAAAGCTTTGCCACCGCCCTGGAAGGTAGTCTCTTTCTTTACGACCGGCTTGGCCTTCGGTTTGCTGGGTTTTTGGTGTTTGACGGTATGGTGGTAATCGTGACATATCTCTTTGAGTTTATTTAATCCGGCCTGCGCTTCCCAATTACGAGGCGAGCGGTCGAGCGCCTCCTCATAAGCATCTTTTGCCTGCCCGCAATCGCCCTGGTGGACATAGATCTGGCCCAGAAGAACCAGCGCCTTAACCTCCCCGGGATTAAGCGCCAGGATCTTTCCCACCTGGGGCAGGGCGTTGCTGTACCGACCATCAGCGAGATAAAGCTCAATTAGCTTATAACGGATTTCCGTATCCGCGGGCATTTTTTCCAGGTAAGTCAGATACGCGCTTTCCGCTTCCTGCCGGTTGCCGAGCTTTAAATGAGCGTCGCCGATACATTTGAACGCCTGCGGAGGAGGGTAGGGCTGTTCGATCGCTTGCTGACAAAATCGAAGCATATCGGCATACCGGCCGGTCCTTTCGGCTTGGTAGGCTTCATCCAGATAATTGATCGGCGGAGTAGTGCTGGCGCAACCTTGAATAATCAGGCTCAAAACACCGGCCGCGAGTAACAGAATAGGTTTTTTCATGATCCATTCCTCTTGTCGATAGGATTTTTTTAAAGGCTTTGGTAATCGGGGTATGTCCGGTTCGAACTTCGGATCGGACATATCAACTATGGCATATTAACCAACGGAAGATAGTCTTTACGAATCGAATGATTCGAAGACTTTAGATTTAGCTGCGCCCGATTTTCATCAATCGATTCTTGAAAATTGAATTGATTGATCGGCGCATCCGGCGCTACAGTTTCATGAACGCGGCTTTTTGTTGAACCAGCAGCGGTGGCCGTATCGTCGACGGATGATTCGGTTCCTATATTCATCTGGACGCTCACCGGCTTGCGATCCATGGCCGGCCTCGTTGATAGGGTAAACTCGTCGGCGGTCCCGGGTGCTCCGGGATCTTGACCGGGCGGACCATCGTCCCGCCATGGTCCTGCAGCAGACGCTTGATCCGCCGATTCCTGCCGGTCCAAAATCGGATTCGCGGTTTGATCAAGCGCGAGTTTGGCCTCCTCATTTGACAATCGGCTTTCCCGTCCTGTCGAGGTGTATCTTTCGCGTAGCGCCAAACCGGATGCGGGCTGTAAGTCCATAAGCTGGCCAAACCGATTCGATAAATCACGGAACTTCAAAACCGCGGGTTCCCGTTCCAGATAACCCGAAATTCCAAACAAAACAGAAACAACCGTTGCCAACCGGAATGTCGTTCCAAACCAGCGATTTCGAACCGGTTTTTGGGAATCGGCCGGATCGCCGGCCGGTGTTAAACGGCGGATGATTTCGTCCGCGGATTGTGGCCGTTTGAGCGGGTTGCGCTCGAGCATGGCAGCGAGAATTCCTGAGAGCGGCGGCGGAAGTTCAGTGAGAACGTCTTCGGCTTTTAAGCGATTTAAGAGCTCACCTTTGGCGGCGGTCAATAAAACCATGCCCAAGCTATACAAATCCGCGCGGCCGTCGACTTTCACCGGATCCTGCATGTTCAATCGCTCGGGAGCCGCATACGCGATTTTCCCGGCAAATTCGGTCCCTAAAATGGATTGCGTTCCCGTCCCGATTTGTTTGGCGATTCCGAAGTCGATCAGCTTCGCCCGGTCGAGGCAGTACTCCGGAATAATGATATTATCGGGCGACAGATCCCGGTGAACGACGTTCTTCGCGTGAAAAGCGGCAATCCCTTCGGCAAGCCGAATCGCCAGTATTGCCAACTCGGCCGGAGTCAATTTGCCATACCGATGAATATATTGTCCGAGCGTTGGTCCTTCGATGAATTCCATGACCAGGTAAATCCTGCCATCTTGGTCACAGATCAATCCATCGTAATTTACGACGGCGTCATGCTTGATCGCGCGAATGACTTTCGCCTCACGTTTGAACAGCGCCAGGCACTTCGGATCATTGACCAATTCCGGCCGGATGATCTTGACTGCGTGGAGAGTCTCCGCGACTAGATGCCGCGCTTTATAAACCTCGCCCATGCCACCCTTGTTCAGTAGCGACAGAATCTGATACGTATGCAGGACGACCGTACCCGGCGCGAGCGTTTCGCCGGAGTTGGGATGGACGAGGGTCTTTTCCGGTGAATCTATGCGGCGGCGTTTCATTGGAAGCCCAATCTGTGTGATGTGAACCTATCCGGCCGTTGCGCCTGAAGTCAACGGCTGGATCACCGTATTCAGGTCAAACCGCCGTGTTCTCCCGCGTTGACACCGGGCCAGCTTATTTTGATTTGCGGGCCTTCTCATCTTTCCCGATCAATCTTTGGCTAGGGGTCTCGCATTTGCGTTGTCGCCGTAATTAAATTTTTCCATAGCAACGATCGTTCGTCCAAATAATACCTCGCGAAACTTTAATCAATTTGACAGGAAATAACCAGAGATTTTCGTGCAAACACGTCGGCCGGCATGTCGTCCGACAACTCGATAAATTCCCGGCCGCAATTGCGCGGCTCAACAATCGATCGCAGGAACCGGTGCCATTCGTTTCTGTTTATATTACGAGGAAACAATCGCGATTCGAAGTACGATTAGGATACGGAAACGCGCGCTGCGTCCTCGCGGGAAGAGTAACCAGGAAAAGTGTGAAAAGTTCCTTGCTTCGCGGCATGGAATACCGTTCGATATTCAATTAAACAACGACGATCGTTTCTCGAATCGATCTTTCAGAATCTATAAGGAAGCTCTGATTAATTAGAGTTTCCCGAAATGCGGGGACGCGCTGCCAAAATCCCGGACGGATTTATTCAGCGTTTGCCTCAAATATTCGGCAATATTCGGCGCGAGAACCGTTTCGTGCGTCGAATAGAGATCGATGAACCCGACTTTTATCGAAGAACCTGCGCGTTTACCTGGACGGCATATCCACCAACGGCAACTGCTTGCTTTTGCCGGGATTGGGCTTCGGCAGGTAAGTTATTGGCTTACGCGGCGGCTTTCCCCGCAGCGGGAAATCGAGATTTGCGGTTTTTCTATCACGTTCTTCGGAAGGCGGTTTGTCGGAGTTCAGGCTTGCGCTTTCCGACGGTTTCAAAGGTTTTGTTTCGGCCTCGGTGGTTGTCGTATCGGATGCTTCGAGGTCGCTTGTGTTTAAATCGGTTGTCTCGGTTGCGGCTCGGTCGGATTCGGATTCTTTGGGTTCGGATATTTCAGGACTTGAACTTTCGGAATCGGATCTATCGGATTCCGAAGATTCAGGAATGGACGGGGCGGGTTCTGAAATTTTGGAATCGGATGACACCGGTTGATTGTCGGCGTTACCCTCCGCAAGTGGTTTCGCTGGGGCGATGGCCGCCAGGTCCTGAGGGCCGCTTCCGGCCTGTTTTTGCGAATATTGATCGAAAAAAAACCAAAACAGCGATCCGAGCCCGAGCACCAGAACAAGGCTAATGAAAGCCATTACTTTCGGTGTAAACGGCCGTTTATGTTTCTTAGGTTTAGAAGTGTCGGCATCCAACATCTCTGTCTTTTCCGTGCTCCAGGGTTCGCGCGCCGTTCGTTCCAGTGTTTTGTGGTCACAGAATGCAAGCAGGGTTTGGCGATAGGCTTCGGCGCTGCCGAATCGATCCGACGGGTCTTTCGCAAGCGCCCGGAGCACGGCTCGCTCGACTCCCGGATCGATCTCAGGCGCCCATTCAGATGGTGATCCCGGATGTTCCTCAACCTGCGCTTTGATGGTTTCATAATCGGTATTCCTGTCGAACGGAGCGCGGCCTGTCAGCAACTTATAAAGAACAAGACCAACGGAATAAATATCCGATCGCCGGTCGGCTTCTTTCCCCTGGATCTGTTCCGGCGACATGTAGTGCAGGGTTCCGACCAGAAAACCGGTTTTGGTTAACCGGGACCGTTCAAGAATACGGGCAATCCCAAAATCCATCAATTTGATGATCCCGTTTGGAGAAAGCATGATATTGGAAGGTTTGATGTCGCGGTGGACAATGTTCTTGCCGTGCGCATGTTCCAGTCCGCAAAGGACCTGTGAGATCAGGGATAGGGCGGTCTGCCAGGGAAGCCTGGATTCACGGGTCATGATTTGCGCCAGGGTTTCACCCGGAACATATTCCATGATCATGTACGCCTGTCCCGAGTCCTGATGAAAGGCGTGCAACATTGCTATATTGGGATGGTTCAATCTGGCCAGCGCAACCGCCTCGGTCCGAAATCTTTCCATAATATTGGGTTGGTTGCTGAGTTCAGGGCGAAGCAACTTGATCGCTACCTCCCGCTCAAGGGTTGTATCAAGTCCCTTATAGACCTCACCCATTCCGCCTTCGCCGAGCTTTTCGAGAAATCGAAAATTGCCAATATTTTCTTGCATAATAACTTTGCCCAGTTCAGGTTGTCGGCCGCGAACACCGAATCATCAGGACGGTTCCTGCAATCGGGTACGATCCAGATCCTTTTATCCGGCGCGGGCCGGCGGATCGGCTCCCACAATAGGGTAAATGTATATTAAACCGGGGCCAAAATGCAAAAACCAATAATACCGATCAATATCGCTCATTTGGAAAGGCCGGAGTGAAATTTTAAGCCGGAATCGCCGGCATCGGGCAAACAAAACCTGTCCGGAATTTAAGTAGCGCTTTTGGTAACATTCTAGTCTGGTTATCGCAACTTTCTTGACGTCCCGTATCCGAGGTACGTGACCATCAAACTGCGTCGCAGCGCATCCAATGCCATCGGGCCATTGGAGTCGGAATCATGTAGTTTTCGTTCGGACGCGTACGCAAACGAACCCGGCTCAGGATGAGCCGGCATATTGGCTCCAGGCGATTGAATATTGGAGGAACCGGAACATACAGTTCCGGTTCCGGCAAGAAAACATTCCCTGGATGGTGATTCCCGACGACCATTAGTCGACTCAAGAATCGACGCATTTTTTAGGGATAATCGCTTTGCAATTGGATCTAAATGGCACGATAGCAGTAAAATAAATTTTAAGCGTTCCTTTTCCGATCCATAATCACCCATGAAAACCATGCAACGGCCTGTACCCGTAAACGGCTTAAAATTACCAACGCGCCGATTCCATTCGTTTGGACTGCTTGCAATCACCGGGTAATTCGGCGTTCAATAATGGTCACACGCGGCCTTGGCAGTTTTTCTAATTCGCTCGTCGGCACACTGAAATTGAAATTGCTTAAGGTATTCGCTAGTCTCGTGCGCAGAAAAAACAACAACGAGGATACCTGGATGATCGATACAATCCGGTCGGCATACGCAACCCATGCCGGGAATGTACGCGACCTCAATGAGGATTACTTTCAGATGACGCCGGAACTCGGGCTGTGGATTGTCGCAGATGGCATGGGAGGGCATGAATCCGGTGAAGTGGCCAGCGCGCTGACGGTCGATGTCGTACGCCGATCGGTCGAGGCCGGCGAGCCACTTAACAAATCGCTGATCGCCGCACACGAGGCCGTGATGCGGGCGGCGGATTCCGATCCGGGCAAATCCGGCATGGGAGCAACCGTGGTCGCGCTCAAGATCACGGGAAATCACTATGAGATTGCCTGGGTCGGAGACAGCCGGGTTTATCGGCTTTCCCGACAGAAAGGATTTAATCTGCTGACCCATGATCATTCCTATGTGCAATTGTTGATTGACAATGATTTGATCACACCGGAAGACGCAAAAAATCATCCGATGAGCCATGTTGTTAACCAGGCCATCGGCAGTTCTCCGAAGGGAACCGTGGCGGTCGATACCGTCGCGGGAACCGTCGAATCCGGCGATCGCTTTTTGCTTTGTACCGACGGTCTCACCAACGAACTTTCCGATGACGGAATTGCGGCCGTGTTGGGACAGGAAGGAGACCATCAGGCCGCGGCGGATCAATTGATCCAAAAAGCGCTTGCGGCCGGCGGCGCCGATAATGTAACCGTCGTGATCGTGGAGATTGGGGCCTGATAATAGACCCGGAGATCCAATCTCGACCGCCACCGTAACCTGAGACTCAGGTTCATCCCCGATCACGGTTGCGAATTCCTATCCCATTGCAGCCGAAAGGGTGTTCCTGATTGAGCTTACGATTTCGTCTGAATTGCATCCTCTTTTTGACGATTGCGGCGGTTGTGCTCAGCGGTACGATATTGGGCATTCTGAATGCGCGCCAATCCGTCCGAAACGAAATCGAGTCCGCTGTTCATCTCGCGGTCCAGTTGGTCAAATCAGAGATTGCCGCAGATCCGATCGAGAAGAGGTTTCCCCAGGACTGGCTGGAACAGTTACGGAACCTGGGGCCAACCCGGCATTTGCGGGTCGACATCCGGCCGGTACGACAAGACGCACCCAGTGCGCCCAAAATACCGGTATTCGAGATGCCTTCGGTCCCCGAAATTCCCGACTGGTTTGTCTGGTCGGTAACTCCCGAACCGGTTACGTTCAGCCAGGTCATTGAGTTGGTGGGAGGTGAGCGACGCGAACTCTTGATCGAGGCCGATCCCGCGGACGAAATTGGTGAAGCGTGGAACGAAGCTCTCGATTTTTTCGGATTAATCGGAAGCATGGCTGCAGTTGTAGTCATCCTGGTTACGATCACCGTGGAACGGGCGCTTAAGCCGGTTGCCGGAATTCTGGACGGCCTCGACCGGCTGGAGAACGGACAATACCGTCTCCAACTTCCCGAATTTTCCTTGCCGGAATTCAACCGCATCGCAAACGCGATCAATCAGACCGCAAAAGCCTTGGAAACAGCGAGGCAAGAGAACCGCTCGTTAAGACAACATTCGCTCGAAGTCCGGGAGCAGGAACGACAATACCTGGCCCGGGAACTGCATGACGAATTCGGCCAATCGCTGAGCGCCATCAAAGTAGTTGCGGTCTCGCTGAAAAATCAGACTCTCGACCAAACGTCGCTCGCGGCGGTCGAGTCGATACAAATGATTTGTGACCATCTGTTTGCGGTGCTTGCAAATATGCTGCGCCGCCTGCATCCCTTGGTCCTCGATGACCTCGGGTTGAAAGCGTCCGTGGAAGATATGCTGGAGGCCTGGTCGGCGCAGCAACCGTCCCGGAACCTACGGTTTGAACTCGACGCCGAAATTGACGAATTTCCTCCGCAGCTGCAGATTCATGTGTTCAGGATTGTCCAGGAATGTTTGACCAATATACTCAAACATGCGCACGCCACCCACGTGTCGGTCCTGCTTGCAATCGATCCACGGCCGATTCATTCGAATTCCGATTCAAGGCTGCGCATTGAAGTTCGCGATGATGGCGCGGGCTTTGACCCGGAAGCCATCAAATCCGGTTTCGGTTTGCGCGGTATTCGCGAGCGGGTGGAGGCGCTTGGTGGACAAATGTCGATTCGGGCGGAGCCGGGAAAAGGGGTCCTGATCGCAATTGCGATACCTTTTATAAGGACGAACGGACGAACATGAAAATCAACGTCCTGCTGGTCGATGATCATAGCGTGGTGCGTGCCGGATATCGTTTGCTCCTGTCGCAGTCGGCGATCATCGGCGAAATCATGGAAGCCGGAGCAGGCGAGATCGCCTGCCGGGTTTACCTGGAGAATCACCCCGATATCGTCGTCATGGACATTTCAATGCCCGGCATCGGCGGTTTGAATGCGATCCGCAGAATTTGCGCCCGCGATCCAAAAGTCCGGATTCTGGTGTTCAGCATTCACGAAGAACCGATCTATGTAACCAAGGCGCTCGAAGCCGGCGCCAAAGGCTACATCACCAAACGCAGTGCTCCAGAAATTCTGGTAGAAGCGGTGATCAAAATTGCTCAGGGAGAATCCTATATAGAAAGCACGTTACGTCCGAGCCAACACTCTATAGAGTCGATTCAATCACCGGCAGTGCTGATTGAAACTCTTTCCGCTCGTGAATTTGATGTATTCCTCGCAATGGCCAGTGGGCTCACCACGCGGGAAATCGCCGGTCAATTGTGCCTTAGCCGCAAAACGGTCGCGAACTACAGCACGGCGATCAAAGCCAAACTCAAGGTCAATACGGGCGCCGAAATTGCCAAGGTAGCCTACGGTCTGGATTTGCTGCCACGTTGACAGCGCATTTCAGGAATTTTTCCTATAGGCGTTTGCTGTCGGATTGACTACGATCCCGGACCTCAATGATCTATGTTTGGTTCGGAACATGAAAAGAACAGTAAGCCTTTGGATCAGCATGCCGGTAATCGCGTGTTTGTCGGTTTCGAACGGACCGGCTGCGGAATCGAATAATGCCGCTCCCGATTCTGAACCAGGAACGCGCGATCAAAGCCCCCCGACCGTGAAATCGTCGGATTTCCCGCTGGCGCTCGAGCGTATTGAAGTCGTCGGCGCCACACCGATTTCAGGAACCGGGACTCCGATCGAAAAGATTCCGTCCAACGTGCAGACAGTGGATGCAGACGATCTGGCCCGGTATCAAAGCCTGAACCTGCCGGATTACCTGGACCGGAATCTGCAGGGCGTAACTATCAATAACGCCCAGTCCAATCCGTTCCAACCGGATGTCCGCTTTCGTGGATTTACCGCATCCCCGCTGCTCGGTCTGCCGCAGGGACTGTCGGTATACTTGAACGGCGTGCGCTTCAATGAGCCCTTCGGGGATACGGTGAACTGGGATCTGATTCCGAACGGCGCGATCGATCAGATGGTCTTGCATCCGGGTTCGGATCCGGTCTATGGACTCAATACCCTCGGCGGCGCGATCGCAATCCGGACGAAAACCGGATTCAGCGCCCCGAGCCATCACCTCAGAGCCTCGTACGGAGCCTGGGAGCGGCACGATGTGGAAGTTTCCAGCGGGATGAATAATGACACGTTCGGTTATTTCATCGACCTGCGGAATTTCGGCGAAAAAGGCTGGCGCGACAACTCCAATAGCAAAGTCAATCAGGGACTTGGAACCTTCAGCTGGCAAACGGACGATGCCAAGCTCGATCTGACCCTGGCCGGCAACGAAGGGGACTTGAACGGCAATGGCGCGGCGCCGGTTCAATTGCTGGAACTCAACGGCTACGCGGTTTTTACCCATCCGGACAATACCCGAACCGCGCTGTTCCTGTCGTCGCTGGAGGGTCAATGGACCGTTACCGATGAGATCGAACTGTCCGGCAACGTATTTTATCGGCGCAATCGGATCAATACATTCAACGGGGACGACAGCGACTTCGAGGCATGCGGGGATCCTGAAAATGAAGGGCTCGTGTGCGAGGAAGAGGGCGATGAGGAAGAAGTTGTCGAAAACATCAATGGTAATACGGTTGAAGCTACGCCTTCGGTGCTTGGCGGAACCAATAACTCCAGTCAGACCCACCAGGAAAGTTACGGGGGCAGCCTGCAGTCCGCGTTTCAGCAGGATCTGTTCGAACGGGACAATCAACTGATCGTCGGCGGTACTCTGACCCAGGGTGTCGTCAATTTCGAATTCGATACCGAACTGGCGTCCCTGACCGCCGACCGCGGGACCATTGGCAGCGGGTTCATTCTCGAGGAGCCGCGGGTTCGCCTGCACTCGAATGTCCGGAACTGGGGGCTTTTCTTCAGCGATACATTCTCGGTCACCGAGCAACTTGCGTTGACGGCTTCCGGGCGTTACAACCAAACCCGAATTGTCCTGGAGGACCGTTTCGGAAGCGAACTGAACGGCAGCCACGAGTTCAGCCGCTTCAATCCCGCGGGAGGATTCACCTACACGCCGATGCCCGAATTCTCGGTTTACGGCCGCTACAGCGAATCATCGCGGGCTCCGACGCCGGTCGAACTGAGTTGCGCCGATCCCGATGCGCCCTGTAAATTACCGAACGCCTTCGTTTCCGATCCCCCGCTGGAACAGGTCGTTGCCAAAACCTTTGAAGGCGGTTTCCGCGGGCAGTTTGATGATCTTTTCGGCGCAACCCTCGACTGGAACGCCGCCTTTTATTACACGACCAATGACGACGATATTCTGTTTATCAGCGCCGGTAACCTGACCAGTGAAGGTTTCTTTGACAACGTCGGCACGACGCGCAGGCAGGGCGTGGAGGCCGGCGTCACGGCATTCTACGACGGTCTGATCGGAACCTTCGATCAATGGCGCTTCGGGTTGAATTATTCCTGGATCGACGCGACGTTCAGGAATCCTTTCGTCGCGAGCAGCCCGAACAACCCTTCGGCCGATGACAACGGGGAAATTTTTGTACAGGCCGGAAACCGCCTTCCGGGTATTCCTGAACATATGATCAAAGTCTCCGCGGACGTCGATCTATGGAATCATTTTTCGCTGGGCGTCGATATGCTCTACAACAGCTCCCAATATTTTCGCGGCGATGAAGCGAATCTGAACGCCACGGTGCCGGGCTATGTGATATTCAACCTGCGCGGGGAGCTGCGCTACAACGACTGGATCGCATTGTACGGCAGGGTCGACAATCTGTTCGACCGGCGTTATGCGACTTTCGGTCTTTACGGCGAAGCGGACGAGGTTCTCGGTTCCGGGTTCGACGATCCGCGCTTCGTGAGTCCGGGTTCTCCGCGCGCCGGCTGGATCGGCATCAAGCTGTCGATGCTGTAATCACGAGGGCTATCGTCATCCTGAGTGCGTTCCGGCACCTTTGACGGTCGCAACTGGGGCGGCGGCTTCGGGATTTCCAATAATGACGCGCCGGTGTTCCGGATGTTAAATTAGGAAAGATTTGTTTTAATCAGGGCATCGTTCCGGTGTTTCCAATTGGAGGAACCTTGACATGAATTTTCGGCAGAAACTGCTGAACCGTGAGTTGCTGCTCGGCACAATGATCACCCTTCCTTCGCCGGAGATGGTCGAGATTTTGGTGGATGCGGGATTTGACTGGCTGTTCATCGATTGCGAACATGCGGCCTTCGATTCGCGAGTTGCACAGTCCCTGCTGCAGGCGGCCGGAGGTCGATGCCCCTGCGTAATCCGGGTACCCAGTAGCGATGATGTCTGGATCAAGAAAATGCTGGACATCGGCGCCGACGGCATTATCGTGCCGCAGGTCAACTCCCCGGAACAAGCCCGTCGCGCGATCCAGTCCTGCAAATATCCCCCGGAGGGCACGCGCGGCGTTGGGTTGGGAAGGGCGCACCGCTACGGGGTGCGGTTCAAGGAATATCTCGCCAGCGCGAACACCGACGTCGCGGTGATTCTGCAGGCCGAACACATTGATGCGGTTCACGGCATCGAGGAAATCACTTCATTGCCGGGAATCGATGCGATTTTGATCGGGCCCTACGATCTATCGGCCAGTCTGGGCAAAATCGGAAATGTGGACGATCCTGAGGTGGTCCAGGCTATCGATGAAGTCCGTGATGCCTGCTTGAGGAAAAATATTCCACTCGGGTATTTCGGTGTGAGCCCGGACGCGGTCAAAGCCTATCTCGGACAGGGCTATACGCTGGTTACAGTTGGTGTCGATGTGCTCTTTGTCCGATCGGCGGCGATGGACGTATTATCCGTACTGCGCCGGTCTGACGGCTAGCCCTTTGTACGAACTCAGCTTGGATCGTGCCGGCCAGCGCGACAGAGGTATGGACCGGTAGCGGCTTTAAATCTACAGTTGGGTGAGTTCATATCCCCGGCCGCGCAAAAGTTCAATGATTCCCTGCTCGCCGACCAGATGTCCGGCTCCGACCACGATAAAATAGTTTTCACCCGATCGCGAAAACTCGACAATCTTGTCGGTCATTGCATGGTTTCTTCTGGCGAAGAACACATCATAAAGCTTTCTGGCGTCGGGGTCGCTCGCGATTTCGCTTTGCGTGAGGTCCCGCAGGCGCGCCGTGTCTCCGGTCTGCCAAGCTTCAAGCATGGAGCGGAAATAGCTTGTCGCCTGGTCAAGCTGATCCAGGGTTTCTTTCAATAACCGGTTCTGTTCAACTGTGGGAAAGGTACTCAGCAATACCATTTGTTGCTGAGCGGTTTCGAGTTCCAGAATCGGTTTCTTGCCTTCCGCCCCGTTGATGAAATACCGGTCGATCCCGAATTCCGGGCTGAAGCCGCTTTTCTGTATGGCCAGTGTGTTCAGAGTCAGCGAGATCAGCCAAGGTTTTTGGCTTTGCAGTTTGAGCAGATCCAATCGCTGTTTTTTCGCGACTTTAGTAAGTTTTTCCCAGATTTCCGGCGACAGATCAGCCTGTACAGTCTCACCTTCCGGGTAGGAGCCCGACTGCATCAAGGTCAAAGCTGTGGCCCGAGGATCCGCTTCGTTGAGATTGACCTCAACGATCAAGGCATCGGAGCTCTCATAGGCCTGGCTGGCTGCCTCCGGCAAGGGATACATTTCGGTTGAGCCAAAATGGATGGAGCCGAATAGATGAATTGTATTCACCTTTGACGTGGCTTTCCACAGAAAATGCCGGTTATTTTGGTTGACGGCGGGATGAGTCGCGCCGTCGTGCAGTGACAGATCGACCGGGCGGACGCAGGGCCGATCCTGGAAGACGATCTGTCCGTTTGCATCGGTACACTGGTGAACTCCGGCAAATCCAGGCCAGGGAAAGCTTACTGACAGCAGGCTGGTCAAGACTAGAAGAATGGTTCTAAGTTTCATCGTGTCTCATTATTTGATAGGTCGCGGTTATGATTAACGATAGCAGAATCCCCGGCCATGGCCGATTGAGTTTCGATCAATTCAAAGGGGACCTATCCAGAAACTATTTTTGCGATTTGAGGATTTTCGTTAAAGTGTTTCGATTCCCGTGTGACGAAGTGGGTTAAAATATCCGGATTTTAAATTTCCTAATCGATCAATGACCGGTCAAGAATCTGCCAAAAACCTCTTTTCATACCGGAAATACTGGGCGGAATGCTTTGGCGCGGCCCCGCAATTTCCTATGTCCCGTGCCGAGATGGACGAACTCGGGTGGGATTGCTGCGATATAATTCTGGTGACCGGCGATGCCTATGTCGATCATCCCAGTTTTGGTATGGCGTTAATCGGGAGGCTGCTCGAAGCACAGGGCTTCCGGGTCGGGATCATATCCCAGCCGGACTGGCGGAATCTTGCCGATTTCGAGGCGTTGGGCCGGCCGAATTTTTTTTTCGGCGTGACCGGCGGGAACATGGATTCGATGGTGAACCGATATACCGCCGATCGAAGGATCCGTTCGGACGATGCCTATACGCCGGGCGGTGAGGGCGGGAAGCGGCCGGACCGGTGTCTACTGGTATATTCGCAGCGTTGCCGGGAAGCCTTTTCCGATACGCCGATTGTGATCGGAGGAATCGAAGCGAGTCTGCGCCGGATCGCACATTATGATTACTGGTCGGATAAGGTTCGGCGTTCGGTGCTTCTTGATGCGCGCGCCGATCTGCTGGTTTACGGGAACGGTGAGCGGCAGGTCGTTGCAATCGCGCACCACCTCGCTGCCGGCCATTCCATCAAGGAACTTCATGATATTCGCGGCACCGCCTATGTCGCCGACAAAGTCCCGGACGTCTGGGTTGAATGGGATTCCTCCAGCCTCGATACTCCGGGTCCGGTCACTCCCGATGCGAGTCCCTATGACGCCGGATTACGCAACTGTTCAGCCCAGACCGGCCCGGCGGGCAATATCATCACCTTTCGCCACCAATTGCGGCGCGGTGACCGCGGCAGAACCGTGGTCCGGTTGCCCGGTTATGCAGAGGTCAATAGCGATCCCGTTCTCTACGCTCATGCGTCGCGAATCCTTCACGCGGAAACCAATCCAGGCAATGCGATGGCCCTCGTGCAACGGCACGGCGACAAGGAGATCTGGCTGAATCCTCCGCCTATTCCGCTGACCACCGAAGAAATGGACGCCGTATACGAACTGCCTTACAGCCGGCTGCCGCATAAAGCTTATGGCGCGCGGCGTATTCCAGCCTTCGAAATGATTCAGCATTCGGTCACGATTATGCGCGGGTGTTTCGGAGGTTGTACCTTTTGTTCGATCACCGAGCACGAAGGCCGGATTATCCAGAATAGGTCCGAGGATTCGATAATTCAGGAAATCGAAAAAATCCGCGATACCTCGCCGAATTTCACCGGAGTGATTTCAGATGTCGGAGGTCCGACTGCGAACATGTACCGGCTGGCCTGCAAGGATCCTGCGATTGAAGCCGCTTGCCGGAGGCCATCGTGCGTCTATCCGGGGATTTGCAAAAACCTGAATACCGACCACGGTCCGCTGATCAAACTTTATCGCCGGGCGCGAAACCTGCCTGGGGTCAAGAAAGTGCTGGTTGCATCGGGATTACGGTACGACCTGGCCGTGGAATCACCGGAATATGTCAGAGAGTTGGTAACCCACCATGTCGGCGGTTATCTGAAGATAGCCCCGGAGCATACGGAGGAAGGTCCTCTGTCCAAAATGATGAAACCGGGTATCGGCGCCTATGAACGGTTCAAAAAAATGTTCGATCGCTTTTCAAGGGAAGCCGGGAAGGAGCAGTATCTGATCCCCTATTTCATTGCCGCCCATCCCGGCACGACAACCGAGGATATGCTGAACCTGGCCGTTTGGCTGAAGCAAAACGGTTTCCGCGCCGACCAGGTGCAGGCTTTTCTACCCTCGCCGATGTCCACTGCGACTGCAATGTACCATTCAGGAAAAAATCCGCTGCGCAGGGTCACGCGCGACAGCACGGCAGTATCGATTCCCAAAGGAATAAAAATCAGACGCTTGCATAAAGCCTTTTTACGTTATCATGACGCGGATAATTGGCCAACTCTGCGCCGGGCCTTGAAACAGATGGGCCGCGCGGATCTGATCGGAAACGGTAACAAGCATTTGATTCCGTCCTGGCAACCGGCGGGAAGCGGTGTGGATGAGGGGAGATCCCGTGGATATAAAGTGGCTAAGCAATTTCTTACGCAACATGTTCGAACAATTTTGGACCGGAAGGAATCCGTCCGCGGGACGGCTCGTAAAGTTGCTTCCGAAACACGACGAAACCGGGCTCCGGTTTTTGGAGCCAGGAAAAAAAACGCGAGAGGTTGATTCGATGCCGGAATCGGTTAGTTCCGCAGCGACGCCGAGCTTGATAAGGCACACCTATCTTTTCGACGAATCGATCTGGCTCATCGGCGGAGTTTACATCAATGAAAAGTCGGTCCCGATCGATGTTGAAGGAGACAGCCTGATCAGCCATCGGGAAGGACGCTGGTTCAATGAGCTGAACATGGAGTTGAAGGTGGACCACAGCCGTGAATACAGAAACGTTCAATACAAGACGGTGTATGAGTATGTACCGGTGGAGTCGGTTCAGGAATCTTCGGTCTGGCATGCCTCCAATGCATTATTGGGGCGTTTGCAGGGGATACTGGTTTTTGTCGACGACACCATTTTTTCGTCTTATCAGAACATCAACGGAAGCATTCGTGGCATCGAGACCCTACGAAGAATTTCCGATTACGAGTATCAATGCCGCGGCGCGTTGATCGAGGCCGGCAAAAGATCATCTTCGTGGATCTTGCGTTACGATAAAGGCTGATTACCGTCCCGTTCCAGCCCGGTATCTGTTTGCCACGGGTAACAAACCGCCACTCCATAGAGATTCGCCCCGTCCCCCGAGCCTGGTCGCGGAACGACAGCGGATGTCGATCCAAGCAATCCCCGCCCAACCGATGCAACCGATAAACTACCATGACCGGTACCGGACTGGTAGTGGGACTCCGCTTTCGTATGAAATCGAGTTTGGTCCGGGATTGGTTGGGTGTACCAGGCCAAGGGGATCCAATTATACTTTTTACAATCTGATTACAAATACCACCCGCACCATGATTTGGGGCAATCGCAGTTCCCCAACCAGCACGGTAACGAAGTTATTCACTGGGGTTTGTTTACTGTAATCCGGAATTACATCGTGCACGACGGCAGCCCCGTGCTCAGGAACGCCATGGCGCACAGTTATACCGATACCATTGTCGTCAGTGAATTATTGATGTGGCGCGGATTCCGTAACCGATCTCGATATTCGCATGGGCCGGTCGAAAACGGTGATCGATATGGAATCCGCGCAAATGTTTCTCCGGACAGCATTCATTCCGAATGTAAAGAGTTTTGACACCTCCGGTATTCCTTGTTCGTTCCCGTTTTGGTAAATGTTGAAACGTCAAAGCTATTGTTTTCGATTGGTAATTTTTCACATCGGTACAATTTTAAAGTTTTATGATTGTGAACAGAAAGTCAATTTGTTCAGCGATGGGAAACAGAAATGGTGTCTACCGTTTTTACAGCCTTCTGCACGGGTTGCAGGCAAAGCAGAATTAGGCTCGAACAAACATTGATTTACCGAATAGATTTCGGACACCACTTTGTTGGCATTGAATATGCTTTATTGTCCTTCGAACAGGTGCTATCGGCGCCAATTTTATTGATAACCTACAGGTGACTATTATGGATGACTTTGACTATGCAACCGAAGCAGCCCGAGAAGTGAAAGGCGTAGACTCAGACACATACTTTGATATTCCGGAACCGATCGATCAATGGAGCGTGGAAGATTTTGAGCAATTTGCTTCGCTGATTATCGATGCGGAATAATGCATTGAGTTGCGTTTCGGGGCTGCTGTAGATTGATTTGAAAACTGCGCGTCGGACTTTCAGACGACGTTATTCATCAATTGGCACAGCTCCTCGCAAACCAAGCAAATCCTTAGCCCCCATTGCGGAAAAATCGTTTTCTACCGTCCGGCAATTCCGCGTAAAGCACTTTCGTTTCTCCGCCGCGTAAATTCCGCGCCGACCTTGTGCTGCGCGCCAATCCCGCTACTCGCTTAAAGATCTCGACCGACTGATCATACAAAGTCCTGCGGGGCGAAGCGTAAAACCGTCCTCGACTACAAGCTCTGCGGATCCTTTAGCAGTCTTTTTCTCGTCTATAACTGTCGGCATTTTCCGCTTATTAATATGACCGTAAATTCGCCGGTCCTGATCGAGATTGAAATTGAAGCGTGGAAGATTCGACAGGAATTTACCCGAGCCAACGGCGAAACCACGACCTACGGTTATTTCTGCCCGTCTTTATAACCAGAGACATAATTCATCATCTGCCTCTGGTGTTTCTTTGTATTGAGCCCTCCGGGACAATGCGGATCGGAACGAATACTCGAAAATCGTTCGAGCGAAAAGCGGCCTAAGCGGTTATATATTTGCCCGTCGCCATCGCAGTCGTGTTGTGTGGCTTTATAAACGTAGAAGGGAAATTTCATTTATTTTGATAGAAAGACAAATTATCGGAGACCGACCCTATGTTCCGTTGTCTCTCGAGGAGATTATTCACTTTCGTCTTTATCGTTTGATTACAGAAATCAGGCGACTGTCCCTGTGGTATTGAGGCGCGTTTGCATTAGATTGCAGTTCGATTCACGAACGAATTTATTCCTTATGTGCTGGTTTTTTGGCGGATCATCGAATTTCCAACGTTGTGCCCTGTCTAAACAAAAATTAGCATACTATTTAATCTATAATGGAATGACGTGCCTGGAAATTATTATGATTTTGGTCGCATGGCACGAACGCGAAGAAAAGTACAGTTGCCAAGCAAAAGGGTATAAATCGTTTTCAATATGCTCACAGTTTCCCTGCCATGCTATGTTCCGGAGTCCGTTCAAACATTTATTAACCCGAGGGGGCATATCCGATATCATGTAATACCAGTTAATTTAAGAGCGAAGAAACACCACATCTAATCAAGTTAGGTGTTATAATTTGCCGCGTTAACGTTGAATTGGAGACAGGTTATAAATGCAGACAAATTTTAATAAGCTATCCGAATCTGATCTTGCCGATGTTATTGCCAAGGCGGAGCAAGAGTTGCAGGCGCGCAAGGATAAAAAACGAAAGGAGATTATTGCGCAAATCAAACAACTTGCAGCGTCCATCGGAGTCACGGTAGAAATTTCCGAGTTTGGCAGAAAGTCGTCGCGGAAAGGACAAAAGGTTCCGGCAAAATACCAGAACCCAAACAATCCATCGCAGCAATGGAGTGGCCGCGGCATGAAGCCGAATTGGCTTAAGGAGCTAGTCGATCAAGGCCACACGATCGAGGAATTCGAGCTTTAACGCGGTCCAGATTGGCCAGCCTTTATATCTATCCGGTTAACTGTTATTGGATAATCACTGGCTGATTATTCTCGGTTACCCAGGAACTGCCCGCGCATACAATAATCGGACAATCCGTAGCGCCCGGTAGTACCGACCGGGTTTCCAATTTTTTTCAAGTTAGTCGTCCAGGATTTTCGCCATGGACTGGCATACGCAGTTTAAAATTGGAGGGTATTGCGTTAGTAATGATGGTATAATGTTGCCTCGATCCAGCGAGGTACATCTATGTCACATTGTCCGAAATGTTCAAGTAAGCAAACGGTTAAGAATGGTCACGCGAAGGGTAAGTCACGATGGAAATGCAAGGATTGCGGCTACCAGTTTACCCGCCTATCGCCACGGGCAGGAAGCCCCTGGAAATGAAGCTCATGTGCGTACTGTTGTACTGTCACGGGGTATCGTTGAATGCCCTGGCGGGCATATACCAAGTGGCGACCAGTTCGGTATTGCGCTGGGTTCGTACTTTTGCCAAGCAGCATTACGAAAAGCCCGCGCCAGCGGGCCGCACGATCGTCATGGAACTGGATGAGATGTGGCATTATCTCGAAAAAAAACACAGAAACTCTGGATCTGGAAGGCTATGGATAGTGATACCGGAGAACTCCTCGACTGGGAGTGTGGTGATCGGTCTGGCGCAACATTGAAACCGATGCTGGATCGTCTCGCGGTATGGGATGTGCAGTTCTATTGTACCGATGAATGGGAGGCGTATGCCAGCCTGCTTCCCGCCGAAAAGCTGATCATGAGCAAGAAAGTGACCGTCGGTATTGAGCGTAATAACTGCCGTAACCGCCATTGGTTTAAACGCTTCTGCCGCAAGAGCATCGTGGTCTCAAAATCAAAGGAAATGGTCGATCTCACCATGGCGCTCTTCGCCAGATTTCGTGTCAACGGCTCGGTCTATGATATCCTAAGCATAACCACATGACCATTATCATTACTTCAGCAATACCCTC
>JBGTCG010000128.1:0-12385 GCA_041748915.1 Methylococcales bacterium | reverse complement strand
GGCTCGACGTAAAATCTTTACATCACTATGAATATCAAGGTCTTCCGTCGAATATCAACCTACTCAATATCCAACACAAGTACCCACACAGATTATTCGATCTCATTCTTAAAGAACTACAGATTGCTCTGTACTGAGTCTGACTATTATAAATAGGCATCAAGGATTGTCAACACCGCTTTTCGATTCCATTCGAAAGCCTAATGTCTTTTAGCCTTCACCAGAGGGTCCTAATGGATTATCAAGTCGGTAGCACGAATGTTCGATCGCCTTCGAAAATCCTTGGTGAGTCCATCCGCGCGCCCGTGCTCGTTCAAACCAAACCATCGCCTAACAAGACGGTAGTCGAACAAATTTACATCAGAAGCTATTTTAAGTACCATTGGCCGGTCGGTGAAACGCCCGCTTCGTTCGCGATGCCTGTCCCTGTCACGGGTTTGTTGTAACGCCCATGGCAATTAATCGAGGCCGTCTGCTGGATAAGGATTTTGACGATCAAGCCTTAACCAAATTGGATCTATTGGATCGCGAGGAATCCGCGGCCAATCTATTCTTGATCGACCAGTTCCTTGTTTCGGATTCTTTGGCCTTCGAACCTGATACGGTCAGAGGCAAGACGACGCATTTCTGTTTAGCCGAGTCATGGATACCGGTGAAATTTTTTCTATTTGATCATTCGTTGTATCAAGGGGTAAGACAATATGTGGAGTAAAAAATATCATGTATTGGCCGTCGCCATAACAGCCTTGATTCTCGCCAGCATTTACTATGCTACCCGGAGCGATGAACAAAAGCTGGCGAGCGCAATGCAAAGCGCATTTGAAGATCATGAACACGAAATAGCGTTAATGTACGCATCCAAATTGCTGGCCTTGCAACCCGGCAATCGAGATGCTAAAAAGGTAATAAAAAACTCCAGCGAAATATTTGCGCACTTACAGAATGCGAGAGACGCACTTTCCGAGTTCTGGACATTAAAAGACGGCGCGACCGTCGAACCCGAAAAACTGTACAAAGGGCTGCAACAATCACGTGCGCATGTCGGCAAAGCGAGGACTTTGGATCCAAAATTCGAGACCACAGAGGAATTTGAAGAGAAACTGGACGAAGCCCAGGCCCAATTAATTTACATGTTTGCTTCCTTTGTCAAGGAAATTGGCGACGGCACTGTATCGAAAGCTGCTGAAGGATACCGAAAAACCTCGGCCATCATCGATTCCGCAGCTTCTTCCAAGTATCTTTCAAAGTTTCTAAGCGTACAGTCCGCTTGGGCGACAAAAGCAGAACCGGTTCAGCAGGCCATGGAGGAACTTCAGAAGGAGCTGAACAAAATGGAAGAAATGGGTAGTCTGGTTTCAGATTACGAAGGGAAAAGCGCGAAAAATCTGATTAGAGCTCTAAAAGTCTATATGCAATCAGTTCGCGAAACGAATGACACGCTGCTGACTCCGCATGGCAACTATAACGATTACATCCAATCCGTCAGCCGGGGGACGGAAACGTTTGAGAAAGCGCAAAAACGACTTGTAAGCAGCATTCCAGACTCGTTCCTGGCAAAGAACAACTATTCCAAACTGCTCGAAGACATTTCCGAGTACAAAATTTTTCAAAACGAATCCACAACCCAAATTATGGCGAACAGTCCGGCACTGTAATTTAAATCAGAGGATCGCAGGTGCGCTTTTTGTATTCAAACTCCGATCCTCTTTCTCGGATCCGGTTAGTAATCGCGCCGATCTGAAAAGACCCATCCAACGATTCTACTAGAATCTGACCGATCGCCAAGTGCTCGGGCCCGGCACCTCAGAGATTATAAGCCGTTGATCGGTCACAACCTGGATAAAAGGCTCGGAAGTGGGTTTAATGTGCCGTCAAAGTCCGTAACCATAAGACCCGCACCCCCTCGCAGGATTGCCAAATCCAGCGTCGCGGGAAATTCCAGGTCCGCATAGATCGCCCGCGGACATGATACCGGCGACTCCGATTCGGTCACATAGCTGAAATCTTCCACATAGAATTACAGTCATGGATCTAAGTCAGCCCTATCACGCTATGCTGAATCAAATTGAACCTCCGTTAAGTAACGAAGATATTCATGAATTCGCGAGCCGTTATCAGATTATTCTGCTCAAAGGCTTTCTTGGTGATTTGTTACCGAAGCGATTCGATTCCTATTTCTATGATCAGATGCGCTGGATGCGGGATCACGGTATTCGGTTCTGGCGGCTTGAACGCGAAACCGGCTACGGTACTCAGAAACTCTCGCAAAACAATGTGAATGCCATTGAAAAGGCGATCCGCGGTTTTCACAATATAGAAACTGATAAGCGAATTATCGTCGTTTCCCACAGCAAGGGAGGAATCGACATGCTCGAATCCCTGCTCTGTCGGACGAACCAGATGGAAACAGAGGTAGCCGGCTGGATTGCGCTGCAGTCTCCATTCTGGGGAACTCCGGTCGCCAACTGGGTTACAGAAAGCCGGTTATTCAATCCGGTCGCCGAGCTATTACTGGGCCGCCTTTTCAACGGAGATAAAAAGGTCGCAGCCAGTATGGCAGTCGAAACTCGAAACGAATACATGACCCGCAATTCACAAGCGATTCTCGAACTCATCGAACGATTCGACATTCTGAGTTTCGCATCGACCAGTGCCGCAGGCGACGCTTCGATATTCAGACCGCTTCGCTTCGCGATCGACCAAATAGCCAGAGTTCCGAACGACGGTTTGCTGCCGACTCAAAGCGAAATTTTGAAGGTCAATGACATACCATGCTGTCCGCATATCGTAACCGAACATCTTGACCATATCTACGCGGTCCTGCCGCTGATGCCTGACGGCCAGGCGCGCTCTGCCGTTCTACACAAAAACCGCAGGATCCGGATTTTCACCACACTACTGAAGATCTGGATGAACAACCGGAAACAGGGATAGCTAATCGCTCGCATGCAACCATAAGCGTACTTCCCGCGTTAGTCCACCGTTCTTTATAAGAACTGATCTGCAGGCACACTTTTGACCGAGGCTGCTCGGGCAAAAAATCCGGTCCTCGATACTTTTTGATCAGACAGCCAATCACGAATGACTTCGATACCACCGCTGAATTTTGATCAACAACGTGTGGTGATTGCCCGCACCGCCGAATGGATTGGTCATGCCGGACAGATTTTCAACCGGACATTCGAAATCATACCGGTGTACTTCGATCTAAAAGGGCGAACGGCCGGAATGTACCGGATTAGGAAGAATCAAAGCCAGATTCACTACAATACTTTCATTTTTTCCAAATATTTCGAGGACAATCTGTCGGTTACAGTTCCCCACGAGGTCGCTCACTACATTATGGATATGGTCTACGACCACAGAAATATCCGCCCGCACGGCGCCGAATGGAAGCACCTGATGGCGCGCTTCCGCGCCGACTCAAGGCGCACCTGCAACTACGATTTTAGCGGCATTCCCATGCGCTCGACCCGGCGGCATGCCTATTCCTGCGAGTGCTCAACCCATCAGCTTACCAGCGTCCGCCACAACCGGGTTCAGCAAGGTTTAATGCGTTACATTTGCCGGATTTGCCGCGGAGAATTGATCAACATGAATTGACCCCAATCGCCCCGAATCCAGGAAGTATCGATCCGGAGGCGGTTTTTCAACCGTCTAACCCATCTTCCAGCCGATCACGAAGCCACCCACCGCGCCGGCGCCGGCAGTACCCACCCTCGCGGTGTCGTAACTGGACAGCCATGTGAATAAAAATTTGCCAAAACGGGCGATTCGACTTCCGGTCTCATCAAGGTGCGGGGCAATGTCCGCCACCTCGACAAGAGGCGCATTACCCGAATACACAAGCGCGACATAGCTCACCAGGCACAGGCCGGTCAGAAACAGGGTAATCTTGAACGCCTTCTTCGCAAAATATCCGACCGCGAGACCCAGAAACACGCCGCCGCCAAGGGAAACTGCGAGCGGCAACCCGGAGGAAAGATTCTCCTGGCTTAATGATTCGTTCAAGTTAATCTCCCTGCGAATCGCTACCCATGCAAACTCTTCTCGACCCTATCGATCTTCAATCGAGTCCGTTGTGATTACGCAGGTACCACAGAATCATCGCGAGATTCGCGGCATCCACTTCCTGGCCGGGCGATGCCGCCGCATGTTCCATCATCATTTCTGAAATCCGCTGGTAGCTGGCTGGATCGTCCCAGCCTCGGCATCCTCTGATTGCCTGGTCGCGCAGGCGGGCCTTCATTTCAGTAGAAAACGCTTCCACTACCCGGTTAAGCCGTTCGATTTCTTCTTCGGTTTCTTGATCCATGGATGATGCGGAAATGTTTGATTTATCGCATGAAAATGATTGATCTGGCAGTTAGCCACAGACGAGTTTCCATTCACATTTGTTCGCCGTGTTTGTCGTTAGCATACCTCAGTCATCGCCATACTGTGAACGTTTTGTGTTTATCGTGAAGCACAAATTGATCGCCCGTAAATAAAACTGTGTATTCAATATGTTGCATCAATGTTTAGCGTGAATGACAGGAGCTTCTGAGTAAAATGGTTACCGGTCCATCATTGGTCAAAGAAACCTGCATGTCTTCGCCAAAGCAACCGGAGGCCGTATTGGCATGCTTGGACCGGACAATCGCCACGAACTCCTCGAACATTGCACGGCTCCGGTCCGGCGGGGACGCGGCACTGAAGCTGGGGCGGTTACCCTTCCGGGTGTCGGCGGCGAGCGTGAACTGCGGTACGAGCAGCAGCCCTCCGTCGATATCGGCCAAGCTCCGGTTCATTTTATAGTTCTGATCCGGAAATATCCGGTAACTGATCAGACGTTCGGCGAGCCGATTCGTATCCGTACCGGTATCGTATTTTTCGATTGCGATCAAGGCAAGGATACCGGTTTGAATTTCGGCGATTCGTTCGCCGCGGACGGTCACGCTGGCCCGCGTCACGCGTTGAATGAGTGCGATCATTTTCCAATTCCCATTCCGATTTATCGGATCTGCCGCCAGGAACACCGCGCCGTTTTATCATAATTGCTCGCCCGCGGCGGTCAATGCTGGCAATGCACACAAAAAAAAGTGGAGCGCTGCGCGATGCGGCATTGTCTAATCGGCGAACCACACCGGGGACACGGATGGCCGGTCTTGTCGTATACGTTCAGAGTCAGTTGGAAGTATCCGGGCTGTCCGTTTTCGTTGACGAAGTCCCGCAGCGTCGTTCCGCCCTGAAGAATGGATCGGTTCAGTATGGTTGAAACTGCCACGCTCAGATCGTTCAACCGCGACATTGAAATCCTTCCGGCGCTTCTTCTGGGGTCGATTCCGGAAAGAAAAAGCGCTTCGTTCGCGTAAATATTACCGACCCCCACGACGATATGACTATCCATCAAAAATGATTTTACGGCCGTTTTTCGATTTCTGGCCCGATAATGCAAATAGGTTCCGTTGAAGTGACCGGAAAAAGGTTCCGGGCCCATCGACGCGAGCAATGAATGTTCCTCGGGGTTTTGCGTCGTCCACAAAATGCAGCCGAATCTTCGGGGATCGTGGAAGCGTAAACAACGGCGGTTGCGAAATACAAAATCGACGTGATCGTGCTTACGGAAGGGGCTGGATTCGTCCGCGAGCCGCAGACTTCCGGACATGCCGAGATGGACAAGTAATGTACCCGAATCGGTTTGCAGCAAAAGATATTTACCACGGCGGCCGACTTGCGTGAACTCCCGACCGGCAAGCTGAGTACACAATGTGTCGGGAATCGGCCATCGCAGCCTGGATTCCCGAACAATGACGCGATCGATCGGTACTCGCAGAATATGCGGCTCAATTCCTCGCCGCGTCGTTTCAACCTCTGGCAGTTCAGGCATATCGAGGCGCCAAAAGGGACCCGAAGGTCAGGAAAAGATCATGCGGACTGATGGGCCATCCGCCAATACCGTTCCGTCTGCATTTCATGCAATCTGGACACGGTACGTTTAAACTCGAAGGCGCCCTTGCCTGCCGGATACAATTGTTCCGGCGGGACTTCCGCGGTACAGATCAGTTTGACTCGGTGTTCATAGAGCGCATCAATCAACGTCACGAATCGCTTCGCTTCATTCAACCGTTCGGCGGTCAACCGGGGGATGTTATGAAGAATCAATGTGCTGAAATCGCAGGCCAATTCGAGATAATCCGCAGCCCCCAAAGGCGTTTCGCAAAGATCGGCAAAACTTGCCATTGCGATATCGCCATGCACCGCCGGCAAATTGACTTCGCGGCCATTCACGCGAAGCGTACCCGATGATGGCGGCGCTCCTTGCGCGAGTTCATCGTAACTTCGATTGACAAAGATATCGGCCGCATCCCCTAGCGGCGTAAAATACATGGTCGACAGAGCCCGCATATGAGCAAGCCGATAATCTTGCTCCGCATCAAGTTCAATTACGGTGGTTCGTTCCTTGATTAATTCAATAAACGGCAGGAATCGTTGTCGTTGTAGGCCATTTTTGTACAAGTCATCGGGACGTCGATTGGACGTTGCGACCATGACCACGCCGGAATCGAACAGCGCGCTAAAAAGCCGGCCTAGAATCATCGCATCGGCGATGTCGGTCACTTGGAATTCGTCGAAACACAGGAGCCGTGAGGATTCACGAATATGCTGACTCAAAGGAATAATCGGATCGCCTTCGTGATCTTTCCGCCACTCGTGCATAAATGCGTGGACCTCAAGCATAAACGCATGGAAGTGGACTCTTCGTTTTAAACCGATTTGGCAGTAATCAAAAAACAGGTCCATCAGCATCGATTTCCCACGGCCGACATCGCCGTGAATATAAATGCCCCGGGTTGGTTCCGGGAGCGGTAAAAAAAACCGGCTGACAAATGAGGGCCTTTTGCCGGTATCGCGCGTACCCAGTTTTGTACATAAGCCTTGCAGAGTTTTCAACGCGCAAACCTGCGCACGATCGTAATGGATGTGCCATTGCTCGATCATTTCTCGATAGCGCGCGCCAAGACCACCCAATTGATCGAGGGCTGATAGAAGTTCGTTATTATTGCTATCCGATGTAGGTACCATCCAATTCGCCGCCCGCCAAAAACTTTTTATTATAGGCGGAAAAAGTCGGTCACACGATCCGTTGAATGGTCATGACCAGGGCAAATCTGTTCTAAGTGGCACCATTTTGTAAGGGGTTCGAGGGATGGATTTGTTGGTCATGCCCGGGTAATCGAAGACCCTTGGAACGTTGCGAGCGAGCCTTCGGATGGTGGCGGCTACGGTGTCTTTGGTTTTCGACAGGATGAGTCCGGTAGCGAAGCGTCGTAGTGCGGTGATGTTTTTCGGGAGCATGGCCGGAACGGATGGTGCAGCGAGCTTCGTCCCAATTCCAATCCAGGATATAGCGGCAGCTATTTTCGATGGCCCGTTGGTTGCGGTTGAAGCTCAGCACGGTTTGGGCATTGGCGGTTTGCGGGGTATGGCTGGTGATGCCGTACACGGTTTCAGTCCAGGATTTACCGGTTTTCTTGTTGAGCCGATGTCGCTCGATGACGAAGGCCTGACCGACGCCTGGAAAATCGAGGTAGTCGTTGAGACGGGTGGTCGTCCAGATGGTGCGCGATTCGATCCGGCCATGAGCCAGGGTGGGTGGCGCGCTGAAGCGGGGTTCGCGGCGCTTTTCGAAGAACGGGCGGATCGACTCGGGCAGAGGGCGGGTTGGTTTTCCTTGAGGGTGAAAACGTAGTGAGCCTGACTTTGTTGCACGAGGTAGGCGGCGAACTTGCGTTCGGTCAGCAAGGCATCGGGGCGGTGACGGTTTTGCCGGCCAGATCGAGGAGCTCGAGCAGGGGTATGACCATCCCGATTTCATTGGTCTGTTTGACCTCGTCGCCGTCGCCTACCGGTAGTGTGCCGACTTTTTTGGGTGTGGCAGGTCAGGGTTTGGTGGCCGACGACGCCAAGAATATGCGTTTGGCGGCCCTCCTCGTCGAGGCAGCGTTACACAGGGTTTTGCCATCGATAGCCAGTCCTTCGTCGGCGCTGCCGTATGGTGCATTCCAGCCGCGCAAGGCGCGGTCTAACTGTGCCGGATCGACGCGCCGGAGTACCTCACGGAGGACGGTTCGGCTGGGGACCGCGTAGCGACGCTTGCGGTAGCGGCAGCGAAAGCGCGCTCGCGCCGTCTGGCTCAGGTCCTCAGCCTGCCTTGGCTGATTGCCTTGTAGCCACGCATGCCGCACAGAACACCGGCCGCCGCGATGGCCAACACCACCGCTAAGGAGTGGCGCCGCCCTGACCTCGGCGAGGATCGGGGATATCGGCAACGTACTCGGAGAGGGAACGCATCTGGTCGGCGGTCAACATGATCTTCGGGGCTCCGTGGCAGTATTGGCGATCGAGAACAGGCTGAGACAGCCGAGCTTGGGCGCGAGGGTGCAAGGGGCGGACGCAAACGCGCTTGGCTACGGTCGGCTGCAAGCTGTAACCTTGAACGGTTCGGCGAAAGCCGCGGGTGTTGCCGACGTGGAGCCAGTTGGCAGCCTGGTAGATCGTGCCGTGGAAATAACGCGGATCGACGAAGGTTTCCAACAGCAACAGGGGATAACCGAACCGCGCCCGCCAGTCCCCGCCAAACCACGTTCGCACAGCGACAATACGCGGGAAGCCAGATTTGGGACATGGCAATCCGGCAAAATCAGAAAACGGCTGTTGTTGGCAATCAAGTGTAGACGATCGTACTGATGGCGAAAATCCCAACCAATCTGCCCCGATCCCGGGTGGCACATTTTAAGGCCGGCGCGGAAAAGCTCAGCAAGGCCAGCCACTCACCCCGCCAAGTCGCAACATACCCTAGCCCGAGTTTCCTAGTTATGATTTCTGTTTTCGTATTAATTCAATAAAAACAGCAGGTTGTCGTTGTCCTTATCTATCCCCTAAAAAGACGCTCGGTGCATGCCTTATAAAGATTAAATATTCGGCTTTCATTTTCGTAAACTATCCCCTAAAATAAAGTGATCATTGGGGGTGGAAATGGAACGACTTGAAACCAAGCAGATTAACGGCCGAACCTACTATTATTATTCGAAATGGGGTTGGAAGAACGGTAAATGCCGTCGGCTGTGGCAGAAATACTTGGGCTCGCTGGAGCATATTGTCGAGACGATGACCGGAGGCGGGCCTTCGCCACGGACTGCCGAGGTTTTCGAATGGGGCTTGCCGATGGCTTTCTGGAAAGAGTGTACACGCGCTAATTTCATCCATGAGGTGGATGAACTATGCCCGAAGAGAAGACAGGGCCTTTCGATCGGTCAGTACCTGGCAATCGCAGCGATGAATCGTGCCGTCTCCCCGTGTTCGAAACGATCGATTCGGGAGTGGTTTTCGCAAACCGTATTGTTGCGCGAAATACCCGGAGCCAGCGCTACCGCGCTGAGTTCACAACGATTTTGGGATCATACGGACAAAATCGATGAGCCCACGGCGAGTTCCATCTGGCGAATACTCCTTCAGGGTGTCATCCAGCGCGAGAAGATTGACCTATCCTCGGTGTCCTATGACGGTACCAATTTCTATACCTTCATCGATACCTTCAATGCACGCTGTCAAATTGCCCGACGCGGTAAAAATAAACAAGGCCGAACCAATTTGCGCCAAGTGAGCTATGCGTTGTTTTGTTGCAGTGACGGCCAGTTACCGCTTTACTATGAAATTTATGAGGGCAACCGCAACGACACCAAGCAATTCAGGGCGATCATCGGGCGTTTCCACGAGTGGTTCCGCGAGGTGTCCGGAGCCGATGCGCCGATACCGGTGTTGACGGTGGTCTTCGACAAAGGCAACAATAGCTCGGAAAATTTCGCTTTGCTGGATCACCTCGGCCTGCATTTTGTGGGTTCGATCAAGTTGGATGAGCATAAAGATCTAATGCAGGTGGGTAATGACGATGTACGGTTTCAAGTACTGAAGGGCGAGCGTTGGCAAGGCGCCAAGGCCTTCAGACTGACCCGCAAGATCGGCGGTAGGGAAAGAACTTTAGTCATGACCTACAATCCGAAATTATTTCACGCCCAATGGGTGACCTTGCAAAACGACCTCGAAAAAGCCTTGGAGGGTTTGGGCGGCTTACAGCAACGCTTGCTGGATCGCAGCCATGGTTTGATCAAAGGTGGTCGAGCCCCTGTGCGGGCGTTGGTCGAAAAGCAATGTCGGGAACTTTTAAAACGCCAGCATCTAAAGAGTCTGATCAAAGTCCGGATCGAACCGGACGATGGCGACATTCCGCAACTGAGCTACGCATTCGATGAGCAGGCACTCCACGAATTGGCGAATACCTATTTGGGGAAAACCTTGCTGGTGAGTACCCGCTCGAATTGGTCCGATGAAAAGATTATCGAAGCCTATCGCAGCCAGTACCAGATTGAAAACATCTTCAAAGAAATGAAGGATACCGGTGTTGGCAATTGGTGGCCATTACAACATTGGACCGATTCCAAGATTCGTGTGCACGGGCTCTATTGTACGATCGCCGTGCTATGGCGTGCGTTGATGATGCGGCGCTTGGCTCAAGCCGGCTTGCCGCTTTCGGTTCAGCGTGCCTATGCGGAGCTGAAAAAAATCAAGCAGGTCATCAATCTTCTGCCGAAGAGGCGGGGACAGACGAAGGCCAGCCAGCAGGTGGTTTTTACAGAGATGAGTCGGTTGCAAAACCAGATATTGGACGCACTTGATCTACAGGCCGAAATAACCCATTTAGGGTAAGGCAGGCTTTGCTCTATCGCTTTGATTGCAAAGAGAATATAGGCTGCTTCTAAAATAAGTAGGAAACTCGGGCTAGGGGAAACCGGCCCGGCGGCTTTCAAGTGCGGGGTTTAGCAAGCCGTAACCGAGTGGAAGCGATCCCTGCTTCCCGTGAATCATCCCTGAATGGGCTAATCCCTTGCCCGATCATCACGCTTCCGTTGATCCTTAGTCTACCCATACTCCGATCGGAAGCCTGTGTAATATTCCCGCGTGGGAAGTAAAATTGGAACGTTCCTGGGATTAAAGCATTTTCCGCGGGCGGCCGCACAAGAAAAAACCAATTGCCAGGACAGGATTTAGAGATGTTCATCATAGGTCCAGGACAGGAACCCGCCGAGATGGATCATCGGAGTTCATGCTCTGCGCATACGACATTCCTCTTGCAAATTGTCATTGCCACGGATGCTGTTAATCCGGTCGAGACTGGCTTACTTGTGTTCACGCAAGTTTTCGGCAGGTTGCTGCCGGAACGCAGGTTTTCTTTCTGGGAATGCCCTACAATCCCCCGCCGATGATATGATCTATGTTCCACTACCAATAATCAAATCGACGCAATGAACAACCGGAAGGTGATTTTCGCGGCTCAACCGGATTCGAGCTTCGCGCGCGAAGTCCGGAAGGCTGTTCCGGCCTTGTTTCGCGAACAACACTGATCGACCAAAGCCGATGGCCCGATGGTATTGAAAAGCGTCGTGGTGACGGCCCTGACCTTCGGACCCTATGGACTCATGCTCAGCAATCAATTCGAGCCGCCGATCCTGTTTGTTCTGGCGATCGTCATGGGCATCGGTTTCGCCGGAATGGGTTTTTGTATCGGGCACGACGCGCACCACGGCGCCTACTCGTTCAACCCGAAAATCAATGAACTGCTTGGTTTGTCCTACGACATCCTGGGCGCAAACAGCTATTTATGGAAACTGACTCATAACTCGATTCACCATACCTTCACGAATGTCACGCAAATCGATGAAGATATCAGGGTCATCGATCCTTTCGTACGGCTGTCGCCCGGTTCAACGCGCTATTGGCATCATCGGTTTCAACAGTATTACGCATGGGTTTTATATTCATTGGCGACTATCAACTGGGTCTTCGTGAAGGACTTTCGCTATATGTTCCTAAAGCAACTCGGACCTTACCGGGAGCTCAGCCATAACAAGTCCGAAATCTGGAAATTATTTGGATTTAAAACATTGCATTTGGCCAGGTCTTTGTTTATTCCGTTGATGGTTATCGACCTGCCGGCCACTCAGATTGTCGCCGGATATTTAGTGGTGCATCTGGTTGCCGGGTGGATTCTGGGTGTCGTATTCCAATTGGCCCATGTCGTTGAGGCGGCAAAATTCGTAACGCCAGACAACGAAAGTCGAATTGACGATGACTGGTTTGCCCACCAACTGTCCACAACGGTTAACATCGCGACCGGCAATAAACCTGGTATATCGGTGGTTTAAATCATGCCTATCCGGTTAAAGCCACCTATTCGTCGCTGGCATAATCAGTGGCGTCGTTCATTTCGAAGGGAGGGTATTGCGTAAGTAATGATAATGGTCATGCTGAGGATATCGTAGACGGAGCCGTTGACACGAAGCGAGTG
>JBGTCG010000127.1:0-17737 GCA_041748915.1 Methylococcales bacterium | reverse complement strand
AAGGAGGTACTTTCTCGCTCGCATCCAACGCAATTGTCGTATCGGATGATCTCGCGGCCAGCCCTCAAAATCGCGGATTGACGGCAACACTGATCCGTCCAGATTTTATTGAGCAAAGCGGATTCGGCAATTACCATCTTGTTTCGAACGCCAATGGACTCATTGTCGACGACGGAACGCAAATCCGGCTGGTTCAATCAAACCGGATGTTCAAACCGGTTGCGTCCGGCGGATTCCAATTTACGTCGGCGCTGGAAACCGGCGCCGATCTGAACGGTCTGGTCGAGATCGTCGAGCGTCCACAATTCAATCGCGTGCCGGTCAATCTCAGGCTGGAACTGGCTCAGACCGCGGTCAGGGGACCGGCCGGCGCGGCGGTTAATATCAGACCCGATGCCGTGATTCGCACCGATCCGGCCGCAAAAGTCGAATTGATTTCGGACGGCGATATCCATTTCGATGGAATCATTGAAGCCCCTTCAGGAACGGTCGATCTAAATATTACCCAACCTCAAGGGATTTCCGAACCGGGCTTCGTTCGTAATCAGGCAATCTGGCTCGGAGCCAACAGCACGATACTGGCCAGGGGAGCGGTTCAATTGATTCCCGATCCCACCGGCCGCAGGGGCGGTTCCGTTCTGCCGGGCGGCGCGGTCACGATTAATTCCGAGCGGGGCTTTACGATTTTCGAGCGGGGGGCCTTGGTCGATGTGAGCGGATCTTCCGCGGAATTTGATCTACCGGGACTCATCGATGACCGGTTGCCGGGTTTCGTGCCGACCGCGGTAAGTTCCGATGCCGGTTCGATCAGCTTCTTGACGTCGGAAGGCGCATTTCTTGACGGAACACTGGTAGGCCGTGCGGATTCGATGCACAGAGCCGCCGGAGGAAAACTCATCGTCAATATCGACCCGCGCCGCCGCGGAGCTTTCGATAACGCAGGGTTGCCAGCGAATGCAAAATTTCCGATCGTGCCCGTGGAAATCCGGGTTCATCCGCGGATGGACATCCACTTGCCTGCCGATTTGAGACGCGGGGACGGGATCCCGGCGGCCTTTGACGGCCTGGTTCAGGTCAATCAGGCGACTTTACAGGGAGACGGCTTCGAATCCCTGGCGCTCGTTGCGAACGACCTGATTTCATTCGCGGGTGAAACCGGTCTTCAATATCAGGATTCGCTGATTCTGGACAGCCCGAGGATTCAATCCCGGGCCGCGAGCAATGCGGCCGTGAGTCTTGGCGCATCCTTTCTGCAAATCGGTTCCAGTCAGCTGGACCGTACCACGGTCCTGACCCCGGCCGGCGGCAATAGCCGTCTTGCGGCGCATGCAAATTGGATCGATTTGGTCGGAATCACATCGCTCGAAGGCTTCAATGATGTTTCCCTCACCAGCGCCGGGGACATCCGCCTGCGCGGGAATCTGATCGGAACCAGCGGCTTCGACTATACCGGAGAATTTTCGGTGGACGGCAATCTGACCCTACAAGCCGATCAGATTTATCCAGCCACGCTGACCGATTTCCGGATCAATCTGAATGGCGACACGTCCGTGCTGACCGTGCTGCCGGGCGGACCGGATGCGCCGGTGCTTTCGGCGGCAGGCCGGTTGACCCTGAATGCGCCGAATATCCTTCAGAAGGGTGTCCTCAAAGCACCGTTGGGATCGATCGATCTCGCAGCTCGCAACCGGCTGGAGTTGGCCGATGGCAGCAAGACCAGCGTTTCCGCCGAAGACCAGTTGATACCCTTCGGCCGCGTGCAGGGCGGATTGAACTGGGTCTATCCGCTGAGCGGAAACCGGTTTGTCGTCTTCGATACGGATGCCGAAAATCAGTTTCGGGCTCCTCCGGAGAAATTCGTTCATTTAAACGGAGCCGATGTCAGCTTTGAGCCGGGTGCGGTGATCAATGCCGACGGAGGCGGCGATCTGTTCGCGTTCGAGGTGGTTCGGGGCGGGCCGGGCGGGTCGCGTGATGTGCTCGATGCCCAAGATCCCGACGTTCTCGAGGGTCGGGCCGGCTACGAACAGAAGTTTGCGGTGCTACCGGGTCTCCACGGAGACTTTGCGCCTTACGACCCGCTGGAATTCCCGTCTTCGGGGCTGACCCCGGGCGACAGCGTTTTTCTCCATGGGGTACCCGGGCTTGCCGCCGGTAACTACGTGCTGTTGCCGCCGCATTATGCGTTGCTGCCGGGCGCGATGCTGATTACACCGGTGCCCGGAACCCAGGACATCATTCCCGGACTCAGACTCACACGGCTTGACGGCGCGCCGGTGATCGCGGGTTACCGGTTCCGGGCGGGGACCGACAACCGTGTTTCGAGATGGTCGGGTTTCGCGGTCGAACCCGGCGCGATCGCGCGCACCCGTTCGGATTTCATCGACTATACCGCGAATCAATTTTTTACCGGGCAGGCACGCCTGAATGCCCATGAAACACCGAGGCTTCCGCGGGATGCAGGGCTTGTTTCAATCAGTACGATTGACAGCCTCGGCCTCGGCGGCGATTTATTGGCGCGCGGCAAGAACAACGGCCGCGGAGGGCAGCTCGATATTCAGGCCAGAAATCTGGCCATTGTCGCGGAAACCGGAGTATCCGGCCCGGGGGTTATCGAAATCGACGCGGCGTTGCTGAACCAGTTGGATGTCGCCAGTTTACTGCTCGGCGGATCACGAAAACAGACAGCGCTGGCCGCGTTGTTCGCGGCCGTGGAAGATCCGGGTTCGCAATTTATCGGTAGTCCGGTTACCGGAACCGGCACGGCCACCGAATTAATCGCCGGCGCCGACACCGTGACCGTCGGTACCGGCGTTTCGCTTAATTTCGCGGAATCGATTCTGATCGCGAATGACCGCGTGACGGTTGGCTCAGGAGCGGTCATTTCTTCCGCCGGAAAGAACGACCGGATCAGTCAGCGGGTGGTCGCGCACGAACAGTCCGCCGTGCTCCGAGTGACCAACAACAGCGATTCGGCCTTCGCGAGGACCGGACTGCCTGCAACCGTGACCCGGGGCAGCGTCGACATCGAAATCGGCGCGATTCTGGATTCGGGTCAGGACGGAGCGATTTTGGTCGATGCGCCCTTCGATGCAACAATCGATGGAGATCTGAGGATGACCGGAGGCAGCCTCGCACTGAGTACTTTTGCATTGGAACTCGGAGCGGCAGTGACCGACGGTAATGCGCTGGTCTTGGATAACCGGCTGCTGGGAGAGCTGGATGTTGACGCGCTGTATCTGAACAGCCTGTCCCGGATCAACCTGGCAGGGGATTTCGGAATCGGCGGTTCGACAATGGATCTCGACATCCGTGCGGCGCAACTTTCGGGATTTGGAGACGGAGATGATATTTTCCGGATTACCGCGAATCGTTTTTCGATCGGCAACCGGTCGCAGGCGGCGGCCGGGGTTGCCGGCACTGGAACGGGTACTTTGGATATTCAGGCCCGCAGCGTCGAATTGGACGGCGGCCATTATGCCGTGGACGGCTTTAGCCGGATTGACGTCGCGGCTTCCGGCCAGGTATCCGCCCGGGAAGACGCCGACATAAGGATCGCGGCCGACAGTACCTTCAATACTCCGCGATGGACCGCCGCGCGGAATGCGGATACGAAAATCGATGCGAGCGGTTACGCATTCAACATCCTGAACAATACGGCGGCAGAAAGCTCGGGATCGTCCGTTCAACCAGGGCTCGGTTCGCTGCTTACGATTACCGCCGACAGCATGGACGTCGATACCCGAATATTCCTTCCGTCGGGCAAAATCGATCTTAACACGCTGACCGGTGATTTGAACATGCTATCGGAAGCGCTGCTGGACGTTCGCGGAAGTTTCATTGAGGTCGGGCAGGCGTTCGGGAAACCGATCGGATTCACGGCGCCCGCAGGTGATATTCATCTGACCGCGAACACGGGCAATGTTCTGTTTGGCGCCGGTTCCGGCATCGATTTATCGAATCACTTCTCCAATCACTCACCGGCCGGAAACCTGGTGATCCGTGCCCCAGGAGGCCAGTTCAGCTTCGACGGGCAATTGGAAACCTCGGGAGGCGCCGGTGGTAGCCGGTTTTCCGTGGCAGCGGACTCCCTCGAGGGCGGATTCAGCGGCCTGGCCGCGAAATTACAGGCGTCGCGCTTCGAGCAGGTTGCTATTCGACAGCACTCGGGTGATTTGCTGATCGGACAAGCGGATTTCTTGGCGGCGAGTGACGTTGAACTTCAAGCCACCACCGGATCGATCGATATAAACGGGACCTTGAGTGTTTCAGCGGACGGTGACGGCGGCAGCCTCTACTTGTCCGCGGGTGATGAAATTATTCTCGGTTCGGGCTCCGCGCTCCTGGCCAGGAGTGAGCGGGGAAACGGCGGCCGGATCCGTCTGGAAGCCTGGGATCAGGACGGGGATGGTCGCGGCGGATTGCGGATTGATTCCGGTTCGACGATCGACGTCAGCGGAAGTTTGAACGGCGGCGAACTCCAGGTCAGTGTGCCGAGAATCGACAGCAACGGCGACGGGCAGGACGATCATCTGCGGATCAGCGGCGGGCTCGCCGCGGCCGGCCCGAGTCAAACGACGGTCGAAGCCGTGCGCGTGTACGTCGACGATTCGATCGACGGCGCGGACATTGAAGCCTGGCGCAATGAAACCAGCGCATTCATGGACCAGGCTCAAGGCGCGCTGGGCGCCGGTGTCGAGATCATCCCTGGGATAGTCGTCAGCAGCGCGGGCGAGCTGTCACTCGACGCCGACTGGAATTTCCTGCCTTCGACCGGTTCCGGTGACTGGCGTTATGGTGGCCTGGCCGGAGTGTTGACGCTCAAGGCCGGCGGCGATCTTCATATCAATCAATCCATTAACGACGGGTTTGCGCCGGGGACGCTGGATTCGATTTTCGGATCGTTTGCGGTCAATAACCTGTTGCAAACGGATCAATCCTGGAGTTACCGGTTCCTGGCTCAGGGCGATTTCAATCTGGCGGCCAATCGTTTTATACGCACAGGGACCGGAGATATCGGGATTCATGCCGGCGGCGATATCAACTACGGCGATATGAATTCTTCGATTTACAGCGCCGGCCGCCAGACGATCCAGGCCGTAGCCGTAAACCCGGATGATCCGACCCGGGAGTTCAATGGCAACCCATTATCGTCCACCCAAATTGCCAGCAATCCCTATGGAAGCTTCAGCTCCGCATTCGCGGCTTCGATTTTTTATGCGGAGTATCCGGTCGATGGCGGCGACGTGAGTCTCACCGCCGGCGGCAATATCAATGGCGTCAGGACGGATCAGTTCATTAACGATTGGTTGGTGCGGATCGGAAACTGGAATCCCGCGAACGGGATTACCGCGGCGGATGTGCCCACGGCATGGGGTATTGCGATTGATAAGCCCGTATCGAGCAGCACACCCGCTCCGGGTTTCCGCCAGAGTATCGGCGCGTTGGGCGGCGGAAAGGTCACCATCGATGCCGGAGGTGACATTACCGATCTTTCCGTGGTGATGCCGACCAGCGGGAAACAAATCGGATCACTTGGGCCTAATACGAATCCTTCCCGCGGACGATACGAATTCAGCGATAACAAAGTCGCGATCCATGGCAGCGGCGAATTGAAGGTCAATGCGGGACGGAATATCGCGGGAGGTCTTTATTACAACGGTTCCGGAAATTCAATGATCAACGCCGGCGCCGATATCGTTGGTACGCACGACAGCCCAGGCGTCCTGCTCGCCATGGATGATGCGCGGATGAAAGCGGTCGCGCGCGGAGACATTTCATTGTCGGGCATCTTCAATCCGACCGCGTTGCCGGGTACGACGTCGAGCACTGGCAACCTTTTTTTCCGCTACGGCCCGGCCGCGGAAGTTGAATTGCAATCAATCGGGCGCGATGTGATCTGGAATTTCGATCAGACGGATCTCCAGAGGCGCTTTCCGTCGATCCTGTTAACCCAGATCAACGACCTTGGCGCCGAGATTCTGCCCTCCAATTTGCGCTTTTTTGCGGGCCGCGATATCCGGATCGACTCAGGGATTACGCAGTTTCCGGCGTCGGCCGGGCAGTTGCAATTGATCGCAGACCGCGATGTTACGAGCAGCTCGAACGAAAATCTAGTGGTCCTTCAATCGGATTCCGATCCAGCCTTTCTACCTAACCTCTTCACGCCAGCCACGAACGATCTTGATGCCGAAAGCCGCCTCAATCCGTTCGGGATGGCGCGCCTGGTTCACGCGGCGACGCCGTTGCATTCAGCGGACAGCGAGCCGTCGTTCATCGCGGCCGGACGGGATATCACCAACCAGACCGATAACTCTTTGATATTCCGAATGGCGGAAGCGGCTGTTGTTTCAGCCGGCCGGGACGTTAGCAAAACAAGTTTCCGGATCCAGAATACAAAACCAACCGAAACGACGCTGATTCAGGCGGGTCGTGATATCCGCTTCACGATTCCGTTGAATCCGAGTACCGGCGCCGTGGTGAATCAGCAATTCGATCTAGAAGTCGCAGGTCCCGGCAGATTCTACGCATTGGCCGGACGCGATGTGGACCTCGGCGCATCAAACGGCATTGCCAGCATCGGTAATCTGATCAATCCGGGCCTTATGGACGGCGGCGCCGATATCTACGTGCTGGCAGGGATTGCCGGCTATCCGGATTTTACGGAGTTTACACGCCTTTACCTCGAAGACCGCAGCAATTATCACGACCTTCTGCTCGATTACGTAGGCGGAGCCACGAACATTTCAGAAGCATTGTCCCAATTCAATCGGTTGGTCGAAGAGGAACGCCTGCCTTTGCTTCTGGAACTCTTTTATAACGAGATCCGCGAAGGCGGACGCCAGGGCGCATCGACCGTTCAGCGTTCCGGCTTTGCCCGCGGCGATGCGGCGATCGCGGCGCTGTTTCCCGATGAACAGAACTATCACGGCGACGTTCGCCTCTTTTTCAGCAAAATTCAGACGATCGACGGCGGCGATATCAGCCTGCTGGTGCCCGGCGGTGAATTGAATACGGGATTGGCTGTCGCGTTTTCGGGACGAAAAGAACCGAGCCAGTTAGGGATCGTTGCGCAGACGGCCGGCGATATCAATATCTATGTCCGGGACGATTTACAGGTGAATTCATCGAGGGTCGCAACATTCGGCGGGGGGGACATCCTGGGTTGGTCGAATCTCGGTAATGTCGACGCGGGGCGCGGCGCGAGGTCCAGCGTGACCATCCCGCCGCCGGTCACCATCATCAATGCCCAGGGCCAGCTCGAGACAACATTCAGCCCGGCGGTCGCGGTCAGCGGAATCCAGGCCGGCACGACCAGGGACGGCATGCAGGGCAATGTCGACCTTTTTGCGCCGAATGGCGTCATCGACGCGGGCCTGGCCGGAATTGCGGGCTCGGATGTGACGGTCGGGGCGACCGCGATTCTGAACGCGGACAACATCTCGTTCAGCGGGGCTTCGGTGGGCGTTCCGCTGGCCAGCACCACGAGCATCGCCGCGGGACTCACGGGCGCGAGCAATCTTGCGGCCGCGGTGAACTCGATCGCCGCCGACGCGGCCGACAATAACCTGTCCGGCTCTGCAAACACGGCGGCATCGGCCGGTTTCCTGAAAGTCGAGTTTCTCGGTTACCAATAATGACCCGAATGTCCCGCAGGGGAGCGGACCGCAAAACGGGCGGCAAGGCTTTAAACGAAACAGGATATGAAATGATTGCAGTGCTGCGAACGCATCGCGCTCGAATTCAAAAGCTAATTAAAACGTTTTGGCTGGTTTCTGCATTGATCGCCGTCGGGAGTTCTCCGGCTTATGCATGGTGGAACGATCAATGGACCGCGCGCAAGCAGTTCACGATCGACACGAGCGTTACCGGCGCGGATATTACGGAAACCCTCGCAGATTTCCCAGTGCTGGTCCGGTTGCATACCGGGAACTTCGGCTTTTTCCTGGATCTGGCCGAGGGCGGCAAGGACATTCGATTCATTGGCGACGACCAGCTGCCGCTTACGTTTCACATCGAAAAGATCGATGTCATCAACGAAATGGCCTTCATCTGGGTGAAGATACCGCGGATCCAGGGCGGATCAAACACGGATTCGATCTGGATGTACTACGGTAATCCCGAGGTGGTCGCAGCGGAAGATGCCGGAGGGACCTATGGCGCGAATCAGGTCGGGGTATACCATTTCGGTGAATCTCTATCCGCGGATTCGACCGCCTACGCCAACCATGCGGCGGAAACGACCGCCATCGCGGAGCCCGCCGGGTTTATCGGCTCGGCGGCCCGTTTCCGCGGCACGGATCGGATTCTGTTTAATTCCTCGGAATCGATGACCCTGAAGGCCGAAACCGGCTGGTCTTTTTCGGCCTGGATAAAACCCGAGCAAACGGCCGGGGAATCGGTGGTCATGCACGCGGGAGACGCGACGGCGTCAATTGAACTGGTTATTCAGGGTGATGCGCTTCGTTTCCGCGCGATGACACCGCAGGGCCTGGTTGAAACCGTTCCGCAGCCGATGGGGCTGAATACCTGGGCGCGGGTATCGGCGGATTTCAACGGCTCGCAACTGGCTCTATTCATCGGCGGACAGGAAGTCGCGAGGATCGATGCCCCGTTACCCGCCATTTCATCGCCAATCATTCTCGGCGCGGGACCCGACGGCCGTTATTACACGGGTCTGCTCGACGAAGTCGAAATCTCGAACGTGAGCCGGCCGCCGGACTGGATCAAGGCCCTGGCCCGCAGCCAGGGCGTGGATTCCACGGTCCTGACTTTCGGCGGCGACGAAGCGAATGAATCCAGCCAGAGCGCCTCCTATTTCGCGATTATCCTGAGCAATATCACGATCGACGGCTGGGTCATTATCGGCCTGCTCGCGGTGATGTTTATCATCAGCATGATGGTCATGGTGTCGAAAGGAGTGGTCATCTCCCGGATCAGGAAAGACAACCGGTTATTCATGACCCGATTCCGTGAGCTCGGCCAGGGCAATCCCGCGGCTTTGGACCTCGGGGAGGACGATGCGGAACCGGAGATCGACGATTCGGCGCTGCTGCTCGCGCTGTTCGGAAAGCACGACAGTTATCAGAGTTCCAGCCTCTACCAGATCTATCATGCCGGCGTCCAGGAGATCAAACAACGCAAGTTCGATACCCTGCGCGGCCTGTCTCCCGAAGCATTGGCGGTGATCCGTGGGCATCTTGAAGCCGCGATGTCACGCGAATACCAGCGGTTGAACAAGCAGCTGGTGCTGCTCACGATCTCGATTTCCGGCGGACCCTTTCTCGGGCTGCTCGGTACGGTGATGGGAGTCATGATCACTTTTGCGGCGATCGCGGCGACCGGTGATGTGAACATCAACGCGATCGCGCCCGGCATATCCGCGGCGCTGATGGCCACGGTGGCCGGACTCGCGGTCGCGATCCCGTGTCTGTTTGGATACAACTACCTATTGACGCAGGTCAAGGAATTGACCGCCGAGATGCGGATCTTCGCCGATGAATTGATCCATCGGATCGCGGAATCGAGCAAGTTGTAATCGGGGATACGCTCATGGTGATCAATGAAGAAGACAAGGCCTACGACGAGATCAACGTGACGCCGATGCTGGATCTCGCCTACGTACTGCTGATCATCTTCATCATTCTGACCACGGCGACCGTGCAAGGCATTCAGGTCAACCTGCCCAAGGCCAGCGCGGCTCCGAGCCTCGCCAAGCCGCAGACCAAGGCGGTCACGATTACCCAGGACGGTTCGATTTACCTGGACACCTATCCAGTCTCCATCGAGGAGCTGGAATCCCGGCTCCGGCAGTACAAAGCGGTCAATCCTGAATTGCCGGTCGTCCTGAAAGCCGATGCAACCATTCAATATCAACGGGTCGTGGATGTACTGGATTTACTCGGCAGGGTCGAGATCACCCAGATCGGTCTGGTGACCCAGAAACTGGTCAAGTGACCAGGAGATCACAATGGCAAAAAAATTTTTTGGAAAACGCGCGCTTCCGTACCTGCTGGGATTCCTGGTCGTCGGCGCGGTATGCGGCGGAATTTATTCGTTGATAGAACATTTTGAAAAACCTGCGCAGATCCGAAAACAGGTCCAGCAGATTTCCATTGTTCAGCCGCCGCCTCCCCCGCCGGCCCAGGAGCCGCCACCGCCGCCCGAGATCGAGGAGGAGGTAAAGATTCCGGAGCCCGAGGACATTCCCGAGGATCTTCCTGATGCCGCCGATGAGCCTCCGGCCGGAGAACTCGGTCTGGATGCGGAAGGCGGCGCCGGCTCGGACGGTTTCGGTCTGGCCGCGCGCAAGGGCGGACGCGGTCTTCTGGGCGGCGGAGGCGATCCGGAGACCCGATTCGCTTCATCCCTGAAGAAAAAAATCGAAGATGTGCTCAGCGACTATGACGGGGTCAGAAGCCGGAATTACAAGGTTGAGGTCGGTTTCGCGATTTCAAGCACCGGGCAGTTGTCGCCGGTCTTTAAAGATTCGACCGGTGATCCTGTGCTCGATTCGACGCTAAAGGAAGCTTTGCAAAGAATTGCATCGATCGCCGACCAGCCTCCTGCCGACGTACTCGGAAAAACAATCCGCTTCCGAATCGGTGTCTGAGCCAACTCGTTCATACGGAAAATTGGGACTGAAGAACATCAATAACAATCGAGATGACAGTATTTGTGCACGTTATGTGTATAGCGATTTTTTTTGGGTTTTCATCGGCGTCCGGATTCGCGGACGAAAAGCAGGAATTGTTGGAAATCAAAAATACGACTTTGAATCTGATTGATGCGCTCGTCGAGGAGGGCCTTTTATCCCGGCAAAAAGCAGATGCGCTGATCAAAAAGGCCGAAGCCAAAGCCGCCGCGGAGGCCGGGCAGGCGAAAACAGCGAAATCGTCGACGACCGCAGCCGCGGCTGGAGCCGGTGCGGCGGCCGCGGTTCAGGAACCGGACGTCGTGCGGGTTCCCTATGTTCCGGAATTTGTACGCGATGAAATCCGGCAGCAGGTAAAGACCGAGCTCCGCGATGATGTGCTCGCGGATGTCAAACAGACCGCGAAAACCGAACGATGGGGTATTCCGGATGCACTGCCGCAATGGCTTTCACGAGTCCACTTTTTCGGCGATCTCAGGCTTCGGGGTGAAGCCGATTTGTACGCATCGGACAACGGCATGAATGATTATCTTAATTTCAACGCGATCAATCTGGCCGGAGGAATCATTCCCGCCGGGCGGTCTGCGTTCCTGAATACTACCGAAGACCGGTACCGCGGAAGGCTCAGGGCGCGCGTGGGCATGAATATCGACCTGACCGATAACCTGATGGCGGGTTTCAGGGTCACGACCGGAAATTTCAGGAACATCGTATCGACCACCCAGACGCTGCAAAATCTCGAAGGACGTTTCCAGCTCGGCCTCGACTGGGCCTATCTGCAATACGACAACTATACTTCCAATGATTTCAATTGGCTCACGCTGCAAGGGGGCCGAACTCCAAATCCCTGGTTAACCACTGATCTCGTCTGGGACGACGATATCTCGTTCGCGGGCCTGATCGCCAAATTCAGAACCGGTCTGGGTCCGGACGATTCACTGTATGCGATGGACAAGAACCCACAGAGTTTATTCCTGACAGCCGCCATCATTCCATTGCAGGAAACCGCGTTCGATTTTCCCGCCGATTTTGATTTTATCAACAAGTGGCTCGTCGGCGTCCAGACCGGACTGGATTGGACCTTTGAGGATCAGTCCAATGTCAAATTCGGAGTGGCCTATTATCATTATTTCAACACGCAGGGCGTGCTGAATTCCTTGAATTCGACGGCGAACGATCCTACAGCGCCTTTCGTCGTTCAAAAAGGCAACACGATGTTTGACATCAGGAATGACGATAATCCGGACACGGAGTTGTTCGCTTTGGCGTCCAAGTTTCATATCTTTAACCTAACCGGCCGTTACGATTATGCCGGGTTTGCGCCGATTCATCTGATTGCGACGGTGGATTATGCGCGAAATTTGGGATACAACAAGGCGGAGGTGGCGAGGCTTGTGGGAATCGATAATTACGCAGCGCGGGTCAACGCCTGGTCCGTGCAGTTGCAGGCCGGTTGGCCAAAAATCCGCAAGTGGGCGGACTGGAACCTGTTTTTAACCTACAAATATCTGCAAAGGGATGCCGTGCTGGATGCGTTTACGGATTCGAATTTCCATTTCGGGGGCACGGACGCGAAGGGTTTTATCGTGGGCGCCCGTTTCGGTCTGACTTACCACACCTGGCTGCAAGGGCGCTGGATGACCGCGAATGCGATCGATGGACCGCCGTTGGGCATCGATCTGCTGCTGCTGGACCTGACGACAGAGTTTTAGAAATCGGTATTGCTCCATACCGCCATGAATCTGAATTTCAAAATCCCCTCTCCCGCCGGGAGAGGGCCAGGGTGAGGGAATGATATTGACGAACTTTTCGGATAGGGGCCGGGGCCCCCGGCTCGCGGTGCTGGCGGGGTCGGTATTTTTTCTTTTCTCGATCGGCTCACCGGTAACCCACGCACAACAGGATAGCCCGGCCGAGCGGGCCATGCGTAAGGCCCAGGGCATGCTCCGTCAATTATCCTCGGAGAAGAAAGCCCTGGAAACAAAGAACGCGGTACTGGAGGCTGAGTTAGCCAAAACAAAAGCCGAACTGTCCGGGGTTCAGCAGGAGGTGAATCAGCAGCACAGCGTGAACAACGCTCTTGCGCAGAATAATGCCGTGCTCGTCGAAAGGATCAACAGCGATCATCGGAAACTACTGGAGATCATTGAGCAGTATCGAGCGAAGCAGACCGAATTGAAGACTTACCAGCAGGATCATGTATTATTGAAAAATGCGATTATCGAGCGCAGTCAATGGATCACGGATTGCCAAAAACACAACGCCGCGTTGATCGACGCAGGAAAAGAACTGCTGGTCCGCTACGATAACAAATCGGTATGGGATTCAATCGCCGGCATCGAGCCGGCATTGGGGATCGGCAAAGTCGAACAGGAAATCGAAAACCAGGAGTACCGGTTCAAACTGGAGGATTTGAAAGTCCGGCCGCCGGCTGCGGCGCCGATGGAGATACCGGGTTCCAGGAGTCCTCCGCAGTCTCCCGGATCGACTAAGCAGGAAAATTCCGATCATCCAGGGGATAGAAATTAGGTTCAATGGAACCCGCCAGTCCGTCCGTTCATCGTTTGCCGATAGGATGTGCCGACGAAGGAGGCGCATCGGTCGCGGTGGATGCGGTTTCATGCCGGACTTCCATGTCCGGCACCCTGCGGGGCGGCCGTGCCGTGCAAATCGTCAATCCTGCCGATTTGTCGTGCCTCAGCACATCCTACGTATTCTGGTCGAAATGAAGGTAAACCTTTTGTCGAAACGTTGTACTAGCCTGTTCAGGTAATTTTGAATGGACTCCTAAGCCATGGGCACAGGTCGCATACTACGGTTTATTCAAATGCAATTCTTCCTTTCAACGCCGCCGGCGCAACCGTTTGGCTCGCGGCGATCAACGCGCGCGCTTCATCAACCTTCCCCCAAACATTCCACAACAGCACGCCGCGCACGCGTTGTTTGTCCAGATAATAAAGCACGCCGGTTTCGAATTTTTTATTCCAATCCGCAATCACTTGCAAGCGGCTATCAAGCTCACCGACAGCTTCGTATCCAATTTGAAAAAGATCGGAATAAAAAAATGGCGTGTGTGTGAAATTGACATTCGCGCCGGCCATCGCTTGGCCTGCGGCTTTGCCCATGGTGTTGGCGAGATCTTCGTGCTCGACGCGACGCCGCGCGCCCAAGCCTTGATCAAAATAATTGGCAACATCACCGGCGGCAAAAACTAGGGGATGGCTCGTGCGCAGAGATTGATCGACGACGATGCCGTTATCCACCTTCAATCCTGCCGCAACGGCGAGTTCGACATTCGGCAAAATGCCGATACCGGCGACAATCCCATTGACGTTGATACGACGATTTTTTTTCGTCACGAGTGTCAGATTCACGCCTGAACCTTCCAAGCCAACGACGGATTCCCCGGTGATCACTTCAACGCCTTTTTGGCGATAATAATCGTTAAAAAACGCAACCGCGTCCGCCGGAAAAAGGCGGGCACAAATGCCGTTCTCGGGCGTGATCAACGAAACCTTCCTGCCGTTCATCGCGAGAGCGGCCGCTACTTCGGAGCCGATGAAGCCGCCGCCTATTACAGCAAAAGTCTCGTGCCGCTTGGCCAGTTCCTGCAAGCGTTGGTAATCCGCGAGCGTGCGGAAATAGATCACATCATCAGCGCCGAATGGCAATCGTCGCGTTGTTCCGCCGGTTGCCAGCAACAGTGTGTCGAACGTGTGCGTGTCGCCGTGATCGTCGTGCACTTGTTTGCCCGAGAGATCGAGCTTTTGCACGACACGGCCAAGATGATACGTTACGTTTGCGTGCGTCGCAGGCCGCATAATTTCTTCCAAGGTTTTCTTACCGGTCCAAAGCGCCTTTGATAAAGGCGGACGATCATACGGTTTGTGCGTTTCGGCTGTAATCACGCCGATCGGGCCGTTGGCATCGGTTTCGCGAATGCCCTCAATCGCCGACGCAGTGGTCATGCCGCCGCCGACGATCAAAAAGTTGTAATGAACCATTGTATTTCTCCTGAAGTTAATGTTATGGCTTTGATTAAGGTCTACGCGTGCAGACCTGACCGAAGAGGCGGAAGGTTTTATCTTGCCCCACTTTGTAGGCGTATTTGGGTCATTGGCGAGAATTACAACAATTTCCGTCCGGGATGGTGCCGGTGTAGACGCTCGATGGGTTCGGCCAGGTCGTGGAGGAGGAAGGCCACGACAGGGGGGCGTGGATCGTAGGGCGCACTGTCACTTCAGGCGCTTGCGATTTGCGCGCACGCGCGTGCTTGATCGGCTTGAACGCCTTCGCGGCCGAGCGCGCTGCGTGCGTCGGCGTAAGCCTGGCACTGCGCCGGCCTGGCGGCCAGCGCATCGACATCGAATCGCGCCACAGCGACCACATCGACTGGTTCATTGCCACCATCTTCTCGACCACCATGCGGTTCGCTTCGATCAGCGACCGCGACGACAGCGCGGCGTGGAACATCGTCAGGCGCTTGCGGATGACTTCGGGAGCGCCGCTGGCGATCTCGAACGATTGGGACCAGAGCTTAAACCACTGATTTCTCATGACCACTCGTGAGTAAAGATACAGCGATAGCGATTTAGCGGGGTGATCGCAGTACGACCAACCCCATTAGTCCGAGTACCGCGTAGCGCGCGATGCTCCAGATGAATAAGAATGTTAATATTGATCGGAATTTTCAAATACGTTTGCCCGACTGGGCCAGGTATTCCCCAGCCTGGTCACCTCTCCAGCATTTCCCGTCAAGTCTTCATGTCCTCTAGCAGCGATGCAAGATCTTCGGCATGTTCTTCCTCACCAGCGAGTATCTCCTTGAGCATGCGCTGCGTAGTTGGATCATGACCGGCCAGATAGGCGACCATCTCGCGATAACTTTCGATCGCGATCCGTTCGGCAATCAGGTCTTCAGTGATCATCTCATCAAGCGTATGACCTTCGACGTATTCGGCGTGGCTGCGCACGCCCAGCCCATCCGGAGAGAAGTTGGGTTCACCGCCCAATTCCACAATGCGCTTTGCGAGGCGATCCGCGTGGATCATTTCGTCACTTGCGTGCGCCAGAAACTCTGCCTTGACCGGATCGGAGTGTATCCCCTTTGCCATGAAGAAATGACGTTTGTAACGCAGCACGCAAACTAGCTCGGTAGCAAGCGCCTCATTCAACAGCCCGATCACGGCCTCGCGGTCAGCCGCATAACCCGTGGTCACCGCACCCTCCTTAATATTCTGGCGGGCGCGTTTACGTAAGGTCTGGATGTCAGACAACACCGCTTCATTACCGGCGGAACTCTTATACATAGTCTGTTTCATATTAAACCTCTTTATGTCATTGGTTGTTGAATCAGGTATTCGTCGTCGACTAAAAAAGGCGTGATTACTGGTCTCTTTAATTGATTTAACTGGAGCCTGCATTCCGGTGACCTCCTGGTCAAGGACCACGACCTCGCCGATTTCCTTACTGTGCCGGCGTCGCGCCAGAATTGGATTTGTCGTCCGACTGCCCGGAATCCCCAGGCCGCATTGACGGCACCGCCTTGCTCATCGCTTTCGTCGCCGGAAGAGCCTTGGCGGGGTTCGATCCGGCCTCCTTGATGGCTTCGGGAGATCTCTTCATTTGTGGCACCTGGTCGGTCATGGTGCTCGTCGACCCCGCGCCGTCTTCAATCTTAGTTTTCGCGTCCTGAGCCATCGAGGGAAGTGCGAGGGCGGTGGCAAAAAAAACGGTAACCAGCGATAGGGTGCGGATCATGATTTAAACTCCTAAAAAAATGAACGGTGAGGGACCATCCAGAAATCCAAGCTTGGCGGTGCGCAACTTGCGCGTCGAATCAAGAATTTCAGGTAGGTTAGCCGCAAGATCGGTCGCAGTCGGTACGGTGCCCCACATAACAGGCTGGTGAAACGTTATATTTCGAGACTATTCGAAAAATCAGAACAAAGGTGAAGTTGTTGTGGTGGCGGGACCAGTGGTGCTCAACGCTGGCTACGCCTATCGGCTGCCGGCGGACAGGGTGAACGACGAATTCAAGCATGGCGGCTCGCTGCCGCATTTACTGCTGCGCTACACGCAAGCGCTGATCCCGCAAATTGGGCAGATTGCCGTGTGTAACCGGTGCCATAGGCTGGAACAGCGGCTCTGCAGCTGGATCTTGCTCGGCCTGGACCGGCTACCCTCGGATAAGCTAACAATGACCCACGAACTGATTGCCGGAATGTTGCGCGGGGGCCGCGAAGCTGTCACGACAGCCGCTGGAATGATGAACGATGCCGGACTCATTCATTTCAGACGCGGCCAGATTACCGTACTCGATCGATCTGAGCTGGAAGCTCGGTATGCGAGGGTTATGCGGTCGTCAATCGGGAGTAGACTAGTTGTTTGCTTCCGCCTGGATGGCCCGAATGTCCGGTAGTAGACACCGGAAGACCGGTTGAACGATCCCGGACATTGTGAGCGAGCCGCAATTCCGAAGCGGGAGCAGTGTCGTCGAGACACGAGGGGCTTGGCGCCGGGGATACTGGGAGATGCAATCCTTGCGGGTATTCGCTTCGGTACTGTCGCAGTTGACGGGGCTATGGCAGAAAAGCCGCTTTTCTGCGCAGCGTCGACCGGTTGGCTTGGTAAGGCATATCTCGTTGATTACGCTTCCAGCGTTCAATTTTGGCAGCGCATCCCGGCGCTGCGGGAATCTAGGATTGAATCAGAGTTTCCCTAAGTACTCTGACCCATAAATTCGGTGACGTATTGGCTCACGCGGCCTTGGCGAGCATTTGCTGGTGTGCCTGAAGTTTCGCGAGAAGCACCTGCAGGTCATGACGCGTGAACTTCCATTCGAAAGGCCAGGCGGTGGCACGATAGTGCTCCTGAAAGCGCAGCAGTCGATCCTCCAGTGGTGCCAGCGACTCAAAGTCGTTGGGGGTGAGCACCTTGCGTTGCACGATTGAGAAGTACCCTTCGATTGGATTGAGCCAACTGGCATGCACGGGCGTAGGTACCGGGATAATACTCGCCCAACGTTGCTGCAATCGGGTGAGGCAGGTTGGGCCACGAGGGGAGGAGCCATTGTCCATGATC
>JBGTCG010000126.1:0-20789 GCA_041748915.1 Methylococcales bacterium | reverse complement strand
CGCTTACCCACCACGGGTTTTTTTAATTACAACAATAACTTGTTCGCGTAAAAAGATAACGCTAGACAATGGGGTCCGTTTTAACCAAAAGCGGACAGTTTATTTGCTACAAAACCGGACAATTCTATTTGTTGCTAACAGCCTTGATTTCCGAATCGGATCTTGTTGCACTGCCAGTCGGACCATAGTCCCGGCCGCGGAGTAAGGTTCTACTTAAACTCTGAAAGTCTGGATTTTGGCAGCGCATCTCTGCACTGCGGACGCTCTGATTTAATCAGCGCTTTCTTGAATATCAACGTCCTTCGAATGACCGCCGTTATTCTGGACTTGAATAAACCGGATCGCGCGGTCCAGTCTTGCCAGCGTACGCTCTTTTCCGAGCAATATCAGCGTCACGTCAATGGAAGGGGAAGCGGTCGATCCTGATACCGCGACCCGCAATGGCTGGGCGACCTTGCCGAACTTCAGGCCGCTGGCGGCAACGGTCTCGGCCATAGCCTCATGAATCGTTTCCACCTGCCATTCCGGCAGTCCGAACAGCCTTTTCTTTAGAGTTTCAAGCACCGGCAAGGACTCCGGATTCAGATTTCTCTCCGCCACCCTGGCATCGTAACCGGAAAATTCCTTGTATAAAAACGCGCTGGACTCCGCCATTTCCACCAGCGTCTTGCAACGTTCGCGCTGCGCCTTGACCACTTCCACAATATCGGGGCCCAAGGCCGGATCGATATCCAATTGCCCGAGATGCCAGCTTAAATGATGCGCGATATGGGCCGGATCAGCGTTCTTGATATAATAATGATTCAGCCACAGCAACTTTTCCGGATTAAAGGTGGACGGCGCGGGATTTACGTCGGAAATTTCGAACAGTTCGATCATTTCGTCAATCGAAAAAATTTCCCGATCGCCGTACGACCATCCCAGGCGAACCAGATAGTTCAACAGTGCTTCCGGCAGATAGCCGTCGTCGCGGTATTGCATCACGCTGACCGCGCCATGGCGTTTGGACAATCGCGCGCCGTCGGCTCCGAGGATCATCGGCAAATGTCCGTACCTCGGAATAGGCGCCTTCATGGCATGCAGGATATTGATCTGACGAGGGGTATTGTTGATGTGGTCATCGCCGCGCACGACATGGGTTACGCCCATGTCCAGATCATCGATCACAACCGCGAGATTATAGGTCGGCGAACCGTCCGAGCGCGCGATGATCAGATCGTCCAGTTCCGCGTTTCGAACGACGATTCGTCCTTTGACCAAATCGTCGAAAGCCACTTCTCCGTCGCCGGGATTGCGAAACCGGACCACGGGACGCATCCCTTCGCGGGGTTCTAGTCGATCGCGGCACCGTCCGTCATAGCGAGGTTTCCGCTTGTTTGCCATCTGCTCGGCGCGCATTTGGTCGAGCTCTTCCTTGGTGCAATAACAGTAATACGCATGACCGGATGCCAGTAATTCGCCGATCGTTTCTTTATAGCGCTCAAACCGCTTCGATTGAAAAAACGGGCCCTTGTCATACTCGAGACCAAGCCAGGTCATTCCTTCGAGGATCGCGTCGACCGATTCGATCGTGGAACGATCCAGATCGGTATCCTCGATGCGGAGCACAAAATCACCTCCGTGTTTCCGCGCATACAACCAGGAAAACAAGGCTGTCCTGACGCCGCCGATATGTAGATATCCCGTCGGGCTTGGAGCAAACCGTGTCCTTATCTTCATGCTACGTTTCCAGTCATTACAACACCTGTAGTAGTCGAACGAAAATTCCGGTCAGCCAGTATTTGTTCCAGTACTCAGTGTTTGATCAGAGCCAATCGAATCGTTCAATTCAACGGCAAATGCCTGGTACTCGCTGCCATGAAAGATTTTCAATGCCGCGCCGGATTCCGTCCACATTCGCGGAAACGCGGTATCCAGGATTCCTTGGCGGGCCAGATCCACAGGCACAGACAATAGATCCGATCGCGGGCTGCATTTCACGATCACCAGCTGTTCTGCGCCAAGTTGCCCGGCCAGCCAGGCGGACAAGCTGTCCGACGTAATATCCCAGCCGGAAGGAATACCCGCCCGGTCCAATTCAGGTCCATCGGGCATCCAGACCGCCACCTGTTTTTTCCTCAACACCGCATCGATTTCAATCCTGTTCCCGGCCGGACTGAATCCGGGACTGAGCGAAGCCAGCATCAAGCCATACTGCTGCATGGCCAATAAGGCCATACGATGCGCGGTGCGGTCGTCAAATTTCCACTTGCGCTGACTGGCGCGGACCTGATCCGCAAAATCTCCGCCTCCGGGCACGACTACCCTATCGTGTTTTTTCAATCCGGCGAGCACATCCAACCAATTCGTCAAAAACGGCGTATGGGCGAGGCTTCCACCGAGCTTGACCACGAACACCCGTCGTTCCGCCGTAATCACCGCCCGTCGATCATCTATCCGGTTGTGCGATTGGATTGCCCGAATCCACGCCAATTCCGCATTGTTCGAGCAATCTGAGCATGGCCGCGCCCTTATCGAAACACTCCTGATATTCATCGGCTTCCCGGGAGTCGGCAACGATTCCGCCACCGGCCCAGAAACGGATTTCATGTCCGGAATGAACCAGCGTTCGTATGGAAATGTTGGTATCCATGTTCCCGCCGTAACCGAGGTAACCGATGGCGCCGCAATAGACGCCTCTGCGTTGCGGCTCCAGTTCCTCGATGATTTCCATGGCCCTGACCTTGGGCGCGCCGGTAATGGATCCGCCCGGAAAGCAGCCCCTTAATAAATCGATACAATCGCGACCGTCGGCCAGGCGACCTTCAATCGTACTGACCATGTGATGCACGGTCGCGAAACTCTCGATCTCGAACAATTTGGGAACCGTCACGGAGCCCGGCGCGCAGGTTTTCCCGATATCGTTTCTGAGCAAATCAACGATCATCAGATTTTCCGCACGGTCCTTCGAGCTGTTCCGCAGCGCCTCGATCTGGTTCCGGTCCTCCGCTGGATCGGCGAGACGGGCGCGGGTGCCCTTGATCGGTTTCGTTTCGACCCGTCCCTCATCAACCCTTAGAAAACGTTCCGGCGAGGAACTCAGAATCTGGACGCCGGGGAAATTCAGGAACCCGGAAAACGGGGCCGCATTGAGGCCGCGCAAAATTTTATAAGCCGACCACGGGCTGCCCTCACAGGCGACCGAAAAGCGCTGCGCAAGATTAACCTGATAGCAATCCCCTGCCAACAGATAGCGCTTAATCCGCCGGAACGCGCTGCCGTACTCCGCCCGGCTCATATTCGGGATGATCCGACCTTTGACACGGAAGGACGGTACCGGTGCCGGGGTTTCAAATTCATCATGACAAATCCGGTCCAGCACCCCTTCACAAATACCTGCGGTTTCCGGTGAAATTTTTTGTTGAACCAGCCAGCTTCGCCGCGATTGATGATCGACGACGATAGCCCAATCATAAATGCCGATCATCATCTCCGGAATTAGCTCGGAATCTTTGGCGATTTCAGGGATGTGTTCCAGCCGCCGCGCAAGATCGTAGCCAAAATATCCGATCGCGCCGCCGGAAAAGGGCAATCCAGTCTTCTCGAAAGATCCGCCGGGGAGGCTTGCCCTAAGCACGGCAAAGGGATCATCCGCATGATGCCGGATTCCGTCCTGATCCGAAATCGAGGTCATTGCACCGTATGTGGTCAAGGTTCGATAGGGCATGGCGGTAAGAATATCGAAACAGCCCTGCCGGCTACGTGGAAAGCCGGAATCGAGAAATACCGCCCACGGCAGATCGATCAGCCGTTCGAATACAAGGCTACTGTCCTGGAGGTAGGGAACTTCTCGAATCATTGGATTGGACAACTGTAAACACCCAGCCCGCAAGTAACATCGGCACAAATCCAGCCGTGGCGGACCCGCGGAATAACCGCAGAATGGAGCCGCGATTATAGCATGCGGAGTTTTTGTCCATTTCCGGACAAAATCTAGGGAAGCTCTGATCAAATCAGAGCTTCCCGCAGTGCAGGGATGCACTGCCGAAATCGAACGCTATCAGCGTGTGATTTTGTAAGGCAACCCTGCCAATCGCATTGGCAGGGTTGACGGCCGCTAAGAAATCCAGGATGGATTTATTCAGCGTTTCCCTAGCACTGGAAGCGCATTGCCAGCAACCGCGCGACGGCAACCGCAGGTGCGCATTCCGCGGCTCCGGGAACGGCGGCGAAACCTGTGATACTGGAATAATCCCGAAATTCCAGACCGGTTCTCACGCCCAGATCAACGGCTAGAAAGCGCCCGATCCCGGCGCCAACGAGCATCGGCCGATCGCTGGAATCCAGCCGTGACAGGCAACGCATCACCGAGTCCTGAATCTCGCGCAATTGGAGTTCCCGGCAGTAATCCGCGAGTCGGGTCCAGGAAGCCAGGGACGCGGACCGAAGATCCCTGCCGATCATCCGGGCCAGCCGCCTGGCGCTTGCTTCCGGCGTTTTTTCCGCGCCGTCCGCAGGGGGCCATTGGTCATAGTCTTCCGGTAATTCCCCGGTTAACCGATAGACATCGGCCATCGTCGCGAAGAGCTCGGCCATCAACGGCACGCGCTCCCCTTCGAACTGCACCTGCTTCGCGAGCGCCGCAATCGGCGTACGCACGACACCCGTGTACACCAGTTCACCGGATACCAATCGTTCGTAGTCCGAGAATCCGTTTGCCAGGACTTTTCCCGATTTTACGAGCAGGACATCCGTGGTGGTGCTGCCGATATCGATCAACACTGCGGTATCCACGGCGCTCGCCGTATAGACCGCGCTGGCCAGCCAATTCGCCGAGGCGATCTTTGAATAGTGGCCGGAACTCAAACGGTTGAAAACCAGCAAACCCTCGTTTCCGGCAAACACATACAAGGACTTCGAATCGATTCGGGCGCCGAGGACCTCAAGAATCCTGCGGACTCCGTCATCGCGGGTCGAAAACGAATCCGCCGATTCACCGGTCATAGTCACCGCGTGACCGGTCCGCGGCACCGGAACACGCGCAAGAATCCGATCAATCAATTCCTCGAGCCGGGAAATTCCAAGCCATAGCGGACAAGGATGTTGCGTTACTTCGATCAAGCGATGTCCGTGTAGAATAGCCACTTTTACGTGCGCGCCGCCGATGTCCCAACCGATGCTGTACTCAGGATTCATGGACTTCTGCGAGCACAACCTCGATGCTGCGTCCCCCGGAACGGGTTCGGTCGGGAAGCCTCGAACCGGGCGGGAGCAGATCGAGCACAAGCGCCGCGACATTCTGATTCAACGCCCTGGACAGCACCGCGTAGGACGTGGTCAGCCGCGGATTCACTTCGAGCACCTTGGGGCGCCCATTTACGAGCACCAGATCGACGCCGACGTAACCAAATAATTCCGGAATCGCGCGCGCAATTGCGCCAGCCAGTCCTGAAAATACGGTGCGATTCTGGGGCGAGACATTCACGGTACATCCCGCCAGCGAGATCGAATCATCCAGAATGACGATATGCTGCCGGTTACAACTCAATAAAAGGGCATCACCCTGCTTGCACAGCAGCGACAGGCTCATCGCGGTTCCTTCGAGATAGGGCTGGATAATGAAATTGTCCGCAGACGGGATTTCCTGAAAATGCTTCAACGCTTGCCGGGTCCTGATTATTCTCGTATACCCGCATCCCGCGCCGTCATCGGGTTTGACCACCCAGGGTCCGCGAAATTGATCGCGGAAATCCGCCAATCCTACAGTCGGCACGATGTCCACCCCGCACTGCTTCAAATGCCACAGGGTCCTGAGCTTCGCCGCGGTCAGCGCGACTGCTTCGGCCGGACTGTTCAACAAACTGCGTCCTTCTGCCTGGATATCGTGACACAACTGGTCAAGCACGCCGCCGGTTTCGGGAGCAATCGGCCAAACCGCATCGACTTTCCGGATTGCGGACTTCCAGACAGCGTCCAGATCGTCACCGGCGCCGACCTGAATTCGTTCGAGACCGCCGTTCAAAGTTCTCGCCTGCGGCGGCTGCAAGCGCGCATCGCGCATCACCGTTAACCGGTTTCCACCAACTGCCGTTAGATCATTCAGCAAGGCTTGCAACATCAACCCCCCTTCGCACGCTAATGATTGCGGTATTGATTCCTCTGCGAGACCTCCGCCGGTAATATATTCGAACAAAAGAATCTGCATGGGCTGGTTTATGGAAATTATTCCGGTTATCGACGTTAAAAGCGGGCAGGCGGTTCATGCCAGGCAGGGCTTTCGCGAATGCTATCAGCCGCTGGAGACAAGGCTGTGCCCCAACGGCGATCCGCTTGCGCTCGCAGGCGCACTGCTTTCACTTTACCCGTTTAAAACCATTTACATCGCAGACCTGGACGCATTGATGGGCGCAGGTTCGAACCTGCCGTTGCTGCAAAATCTGATAGCGTGTTTTCCGGACACCGTATTTTGGATCGATCAGGGCTGGACCGTTTTGCAGAATCGCGATCCGGCGCAACTTCCCTGGATCACTGTTTTGGGCAGCGAATCCCTGACCGAATTGATTCTGCCAAACCTGCCAATCCGGTCCGATCGGATGATTTTGTCATTGGATTTTTCGACATCCGGTCTGGTGGGACCAAAAGTTCTGCTTGAAAATGACGGGTTCTGGCCGCAACGGATTATAATCATGAATCTCGCCCGGATAGGCGGGGAAAACGGTCCAGACTGGGAACATTTGGCAACTTTCAACAGCCTATGGCCGAAACGGCAGTTCGTTGCCGCGGGCGGAATCCGTCACGAGGACGACTTGAGAAAACTGGCATCCCTGGGCTTCGCCGGCGCCCTGGTCGCAACCGCGCTGCACCGCGGCGCCATAGACGCAACGCTGATTGCGGGACTGATGTCGGGATCGGCTGATACTTAACGGCGTTGCCCCGGCGAGAACGGCCGGGGCAGCTTATCATCCGACAGTGCGATTAAGCGTGCGCCGCAAAAGGATGTTCCACAGATCCTTTTTTGGCCACGACGTCAGCCGCGGTCGGTGTGCCCGCGACCGCACTTTTGATCGCTTCTTTGGTCGCCGCGTAATTGTAGTCCTGGATTTTGGCGTCGTTGTCGGCCAGCCAGTGGATAAATACGCCGACACAGATAAACAGATCATCCGCCTGGGCAGGCGGAATCACTCCGGATTCAACGCAATCCGCAACTGCCATGGCGACGCCGCGCTGGGCCGGGCCGAACATCTGGACCGCCTGCTTGGAACCCTTGATGGTTACTTTATTGAACATGACTGTCGACGGTTTAACCATTACGTTCGGAGCGACTACTGCCAAAAGGGCGGAGCAGCCTTCTTTTTGATTGGTCAGACAGTTGGCGAATGCCGTTTCGGCAGCACTCCCGCGAGGCCCGATGATTAGATCGATATGTGCAACTTCGTTACCGTCCCCCTGTAGACTCTCACCTACCAGCGTCTTGTTAATTGCCATACTCTTTGTCTCCTCTGACGAAAATGAAAAAAATGAGATTATCGTATCAATAAACGACATTGTTATAGTCTCCTTTGTTTGGTATTTAGAAACAATGTCCTTGTTAATGTGCTACCCGCAACCCTTGGCAGGGCTTTATCGATACCCCACCAAAGTGTCAGCGAGCAGTCGTTCCAGGCGTACAGCCAGTAATGTCGCCACCGTAAGATCGGCTGTCGTGCCCGGATTGATTCCGGCATTCTTGAACTCTTCATCCACATCCATTAGATGACCCAGCAATTGTTCAGGATCGTCGGATACGGACAACCTCTCATCAAGAGAAGCCATCCTCGTGGTTACCATCCCGGTATACCGCTTACCGTATTTGCGTTCAATGTGACTGTCTGGAATCTGGCGAAGCAGACCGACGAACACGGCGACAGCCGCCCAGATCTCATCCCCCCATTGTCCGAGTGCAGTATAATACCTTTTTTTCGCGGTTTCGAATACATCTCGATACGCAGAAACGTATTGAAATGCAATGCGATCTCGATCCGCCGCATTTCGCATCGCTTCGCGAAGGGAAACCGTCGGCCGGGATCGCACATCTTCCTTATCTGAAATGCCCAATCCAGCGGGTTTCGCGATACGGATACCCCGGTAAACCCATTCGGCGTCTCCAACCGTGGTCGTATTCAATACAACGCGCAACCGATCCCTCAATCCGTCGGGGGATTTACTTTGCATTGCCTGCATCAACGGAGCGCACAGCAGAACGATCCCGAGATTCGTATTGCACCCCACGCGATCGGCCGTTTTTTCGAGCGCAACACAGATCTTCCGGCCAAGGGGCAGGCCAGGATCGACCAGAGCGTCCGCGCTGGCTTCGGCGCTGATTCTAAAATCATTGACGGTCATGCCATGTCCGTCCGAATAGACGCTGACATTGCCGGGCTTGAATGCCCTGATTTCGCATTCACAGGCCTGGACATAGGCGCGCCTCAATTTATCAGGGTCGATCCGATCGAAGGTCACAGCGCTGCTGCCTGATCGCCCTGTGCAGCCGGACGTCTGCTCAGAAAATCCGCGGCGAGCATCCGCGCGATATCGATCCTGGCCACGCTTTCGAGCCCCTTCCAGGCCGGAATGCTGTTGACCTCGATTACGCGGTAGCGGCCCTGGGCATCGCACATGATATCGACGCCGCCATAATTCAACTTCAGCGCCGATACCGCGTCCTCCGCAATTTTTCGGAGCCCGGCGTCGAGCACCGCGATCTCGCAGCGGGCGCCTTGCGCGACATTGTTCAACCAGGTTTCTCCGTACCGCCGCATCGCGCCTTGCGCCTTGCCATTGATCACAAATACGCGCCAGTCACTCGGGGCCGCATCGCCGCTTTCGACATACCGCTGCAGATAGTAGATACCGCCGCTGGATACGAGCCGGTCCAGTTCGTCCGCCGATTCGAGCTTTTTCACCCCGATTCCCTGGGAACCGAATACCGGCTTCACGACCAGCCGGTGTCCGGCCGCAAGTTCCCGCCTTGCGATCCCGAGCGCCTCACTGTTAACCGGAGTCACCCAGGTCGGCGGAGTCGGAATTCCGGCCTGCTGCAACAAAAAACTGGTCATGGCCTTGTCAACGCTGCGTTCGATGGCCTGACCGCCGTTATAAACGACGATCCCGAGTCGTTTCAATGCATGCAGAATATCCAGATAATGAACAACCTGTTCCAGCGATCCGCCGGGAATTCCGCGCACGAAAACCCCGTCCGGAAGCGCGGTTTCGAAACCCGGCATCCGGATCGGCAAACTGCCGGGTTCGACATAAATCCTGCACGCCGTGAGTGAAACATAAGCGGATGCAAAACCCTGTTCGCCGAAAGCTTCCTTCAGCCTGGCGCCGTGCCATCCGGGGTCGTCCGTAATGATCGCGATGCGCCGCATTCCTGAATCGGCCCGATCAGCCGCCGAACGATTTCTCGAGCAGGTCGATGTCGAGCTTCCCGGCATGGAAACTCCGCCCGGATTCCACTGCCGACACGATCACGCTGGCCGGACTGAATAGCATTGGATCGATCTTGAAAAAGTCGTACTCGTATTCCTTGAAGACTTGCGCGAACGGATTTCCGTAATCTTTGGAGACCGAACTCGGCAGCTCCGCAGCGAGCTTTTCCGCGGCCGCGTCGCTGCCGCGGACGAACAGGTGAACCTGACCCGCAAACAGGATCGCATCGTTGGTTCGGCCCATCGCGCGGATAAAATCAGGCGCGGGCGGGCAAACCGGCGCGCTGCCGCTGCCGTCGAGAAGATCCGCTAGCGGGAAATGCAGCGTGTGAGCCTTGTGCATCGCGACCTCCAGCACCCTGGCCACAACCTGCAAGCTTCCGGCAAGACTGCTGGTCGGGGTCAATACGATGGTCAACCCCGAGGCAGCGACCCCGCAATCGCTCGCGATTTTATCGATCAATTGGAGCGGAGGAACCTTATCCACCTCCATGACCAGCACGGTTTCGTCCGATTCGTCCCGGTAGGCCAGCTCACGGAACAATTCTTCCTTGACACATAACGCGCGCGCGGGCCCCGAGCCCAGCGCATAGAAGGAGCCTTTGCCTTTGCCATGCGCAAGACTCCAGCCCGCATACTGACTGCCCAGACACGCCAATACCGGATTTCCGGTGTGAACATTTACGGTCAGCGGCCAATGGCCCGCATACGGACTATGGGTCAGCGTCACCGTGCCCATTCCGCCAAGGCAGATTTCCGCGATCAGACGGCCCGCTTCCAGTCCCCCGTCGACCTCGATTCCCGCATCGACGATGGTGCACCCGTTCTCCAGCGTGGAGACCTTGAGACGCAGTTTTTCCGCGTTCTCGATAAGTTCCCTGACCAACGGCCGAACCAGTTGATTCACACTCGGCTTATGTTTGGTGGTAGTCACTTCTTTTTTTCATTCTTAATGGTTGGCAAACTTTAAAATGCCGTATTGTATCGTTCTTTGACTGCCAAGCCGTCACAAATTGATCCCGCGGTCCGGAAGAAATGATCATGGATCCGTTGCTTGCGTTGCATGAGCAAGCCCCTGAGCGCACCTCCGGACGCCGCCGCCGCGGTGACCGTGCACAGCGGTTCGCCGGTGGCGATCCTTGTGCCCGCGATCGGCCTGTCGACGGTCCAATCTGGCCACCGCACCTTCGGGTCGACCAGGCACGGCTGGTCCGCAAACACGATTTCCAATCCTTGGTACCGGGGTGACTCCGGTACCTGCCGGCCCATTTTAAAGCCCTTGACGCCGTTGATATGCTCGCTCAGCAGCCCGCGGGGATAGCGGTGGTCATGCAGCATCAGGCTCGTTCCGGGCCGGGGATTCAATTCCAATACCTTGCAGTCGCCGTCCTCGACCAGAAAATCCAGGCTGTTCAACCCCGCCAGGGATACGGAATCTACCAGTCTGCTCACGTATTCACCGAGCTGTCTTTGTTGGCTGACCGTAAGCTCCGCGCTATTCATGATCCCGGAAAACCGATATGGAGCGGCCGCATTTGGACCCATACTCCACTGGGTATTGAATCCGAGAATTCGCGCGTCGCGGCGATTTGCGAGGAACAACACCGACATCGCCGGGCCGGCCAGTCTCTTTTGATAATACCCCTTCGCATCCTCCGGATGCCCCGACCCGGACCGAACGCCACGGCCGCCTTCGGTAAACGGTATTTTGAACAGCCATTCCTTCAGATCTTCGGGCCGGGCGACACGCGTTTCCGGATAGGGAATGGCCAATGAATCGAGCAGACCGAAAAACGACGCGGGGTTATGCATCATTCGCAAAATCGAAGGTGGATTCCCGATCAGATCGATCAGATCCGAGATTTTTTCGACCAGGTCCGGGCGGGTATCGATACCGCTCCCGTAAACCAGCGGAAACCGGCCGTTTTGCGCGGCGATCTTTGTAAGCGCGCGCAGAACCGGTTTTTCTTCCAGGGAGGATAGCGCAATACAGCGCCCAATCTCACGCGTATCGCTGTCGGCAAAAAGATCGATCGCGATCGGCTGGAAACCTCCGCGCGCCGCGGACTTCGCCAGCATTCTAGCGGACTGGCCGATCACCACCAGCAGCGGCCGCATGCCGGATCGAGGCTCTGGAACGGGCAAATCAGTTAGGATTGCTGTTCAAGCGTACCGCCGCCCGGTCCTGCAATACCTGCCGCTGATTCACGAAGCGGGTAATTCCCCCCTCGTTTTGCGCACTCGCGATGCGAAAGCTCAATTCCGGTTTGTCCCGCGAAAGGCGGCTTATGTTGTCCACCAGTTCGCGCGCCCGACTTTCATTTTCAACGACGCAGAAACCGGTCGGGCCCCAGGAACTCTGCCCCATCGCGACCGCCCCTTGGGCGCCCAGCCAGGTAATCGCATCCTCGACCGCCCGGCTCATGAAACGGCCACCCTGGGCGGGAGCAAAATAGTCCCCTACCGATTGCTGAATTTCGGTAATCGCCTGTCCGAAACCGACAATGTCCTGCTCGGCCAACGCGGGAAGTCCTTTCATCAATAGCAGATGGCAGATTCTTGCTGCGCTGGCTTCGGAGAAGGAACGCAACCGCTGAAAAGCCTCGATCTCGCGAGCGCCGTTCAATCCCTGTCCCCGCCGGTCAAAAACCAGGATGAACCGCCAATGGCCAGGAACATTGAGTCTGCAAATAATCGGCGGCGTTCCGGTTCCAGCGGCCCGCCCGCCGTCAACGATCAAGCCGCCCTGCTCGAAGGCACCGATTCCGATCCCCGACCGCGCGCCGCGGTCGGTCAGACAGGCCACTTCGCGGACTGACAATTCGAGTCCGAACAATTTACTTAGGGCACACCCGATCGCGAGGGACATTTGGGTGCCCGAGCCCAATCCGACATGCTCCGGGATGGCTTTATTGATTTCTACATGAACCGCTTCATGAATGCGGAGTGCATTCAGAAAACGCTGGACCACGGTGAGAACCTGATCCGAGTGCGGACCAGTCGCCAGCAATAGACAGGCTCGTCGAACCGTCAGCTCGGTGGCGATTTCATTCAACGCGAGCCCGATACCGCCGAATTTTCGATTCAGACTCGCGCTCGGGTCCAAAAAGCCCATATGAAGGCGTGCTGGGGCTGTAATGGTTACACTTTCTAAACTATTCACGAACCAGTCGCACGGATCAGATTGAATTGACAGGGGGAACAATGACTTTACAAACCGGACGAAGCATCCGTAAACAGACCATGAGATCGTGCGCAGTCAGGTTCAGCCCGGTTTAAGTGGCGAGGCCTCTCGTTTTCGACCTCGGAAAATCGGCGATCCGGTCAAAACGCAGAACTGCCTGTAATTTGGAACGCCACCGAAAATTGAGAACCCCAAATTCGGCTCTGGACAAGCTTTGAGGATTATATAACGATCCATCACGGATATTCCAGCCAGAACACATGCTTGGAATACCTGGATAGCGGGCAGCAGGGTTCCTCCCGCGAAACATTCATGGTCCACGGTCGATTCCGCCGAGTTTTCTTTGAATTGTATTTAACATTCATTGCCGAAGTATTACCATAAACCGAAGTTTGATGGCTGAAAACCCGAACCAAACCGGTACCGGTCATCCTTTTCCAATACGCCAACAGGCGAGGAGCCGAAACCATGAGCTGGAGAGAACGCAAACACGAAGAGACCTACACCGAACAAGAGATCGAGGGCCGATTGCAAGAAGAGTTACCTAAGTGGACCTATGAAAATGGCTGGATTCGAAGGAAATACAAAACCAATGGATGGAAAGGTACTTTGATGGTAGTCAATACGGTCGGGCATCTTTCGGAAGCCGCGTTTCACCATCCCGATTTGACCGTCTCTTACGCATTCGTAATCGTCAAACTGACGAATCACGCCGCAAAAGGGATCACCAATAAAGATTTCGAACTCGCGCGCAAAATTGAAGAGGTCATTATGTGGCAACCGGCCAAAGAAGGCGGGTCCCTCGAGGGAACGCCGGATGATCCGCGCTTCAAATATATTAAATATGATTGATCCATCCGCTTCAGGCTGGAAGTGTTGAACAGAGAGGAGCTTCCAGACTCCTTGTCAAAAAACCCAGGTTGAATTCGCTCGATTGCGGTCCCGAAAGACTCTCGCCCCGGATCGACCGGTCTGCATTATCGAAGGCTATCGGCCGGGGCCGAATTGTTTGAATTCGCGCTTGCAGCTTGGTGATTTTAGTCCAGGGCTACCTTCGTTCTGATCTCTGGATCCGACGCAGCCTATTGCGCTCGGATGACCCTGAATGGGGTCTTTCTTTATGAAGAATCGCTCGACTTCTTCGGTCGCTGGCCGTGATAACACTTTGCCAGTGAAGCAGAGGACACGCTTCCGGTTTGCGGTTTAACCTTCCGGTCCTCAATCATAGGGGAACATCAAAATTGCCGTAATGGTTCTGCAATTCGTTCAAAACCAGCTATTCTTTGAAGTAAATAAACTTTTGAAAACAACCATAAAGCATTGTTTGGCATTACCGCAATGATCAGTTACGAGAAAATACGCATCGATATCCATAACCTCAAAGAGTTACCGCCGCTCGCGAAATCCGCTCGGGAAATGCTGGCGGCAATCAATGACCCCGACATTTCACTCGAAAAGCTTTGCGGAATTCTCGAGACCGAACCATCGGTAACCGCCCGCCTGCTCAAATTGGCAAATTCGGCCTACTTCGGATGTCGGGGAACCATTACGTCAATGCGACAGGCAGTAATTCAGGTCCTCGGATTGAGACTGGCAAAAAGCCTTTCGCTTGGAGTGTTAATCACGGACGTATTGGATACCCACAAATGCCCGGATTTTTCCAGCGATCGCTATTGGTTCACCGCTGTAGCAGCAGCGATTCTCGCGAAACAGTTTTGCGCGGTTGCCCCTGCAACAAAAACCGTTGATCCCGCGCTTGCGTACACGGCGGGCCTTTTGCACAACATCGGATTGCTGGCCCTGATTCACAAATTTCCCCAAATAATGGCGAAGGTATTGAAGGAGTCCATCAAAAGCAATTGTGCTGTTGCCGATGTTCTACAAAGTACCTACAAGGTTGATCAGTATGAATCGGGTGGATGGCTGGCAATGCGCTGGCAATTTCCGCTACCAATCTGCGTTTCGATCAGATACCACCGAAAACCCAGCTACTCCGGTCAATACCATTCGCTGGTGGCAACGATAGGGATCGCATCTAAACTCGCCAATGATCTTTACCGGGAAAAGGAACTTGATCGAGCGATTAAGGATACCGCAGAAAATCTTGGAATATCCGAAGCCAAGGTTGGTACGATATTTGACGAACTGATCGGCCAGCTTGAAAACATCAAAGTACTCGCCGATCTGCTAACCGGAAACCATCCATGATCTCAGGAATATTGGCCGAATCAACAAGTGAACTGAATATTCGGTTTTCCGATCTGATCAGTGCTTTGTCCGCGCTGCGTTCGCTTTCTGCTATCAACCTCAAAGTAGAAAGCGAAGAGTTGCTGATTCGCAATGCCCTGCAAGCGCTGATGCAAAATCAGGATATGGAGCGCTGCTCGGTGTTCCTGCTTCGGGGTCGGCAGTTGATTAACAGTACCGGCCTGGACTGGGAAGATTTGGACAGCGGTGCTCCTAGCCCATCCGATCCTCGTTCTGCTTCGGCCCGATTCCGGATTGGGGAAGGACTGGTCGGTCACGCCGCGTTGTCTCGAACTCTTCAGCATTGCCGGAACTGCAAGAACGATCCAAGATTCAAAAGCAAAAGAATTAAACGAGTATTTCGAAAGAGCCCGACTCCGGGTTCAATCATCAGTGCACCTATTGAATTCGATAATGAACTTCTCGGGGTATTGAATATTTCGCATCCCCGTACGGATTTTTTTAATGAATGGCATGAGCGCTTGTTGCTTACCTATTGCGCATTGATTGGCCATTTGATCAAAAATTGGCGTACGCTACAAGAAATGGGACATCAGCTCAAGCATCGGACAGCAGACCTTGAAAAAGCGTTAAATGAAGCCAATTTACTAAAAAAACGGTTTGAATCCCTGTCTCTAAGAGATGAACTCACCGGAATTTTCAACAGGCGCTACTTTTTCCCCCAGGCTGAAATTGCGCTGGCGAACGCGGTTCGATACCGGCAATCCCTGGCCGTCCTTTTGATGGATCTCGATCACTTCAAAGGGATTAACGACCAATGCGGACATCAGAGCGGTGACGAAGTACTCCAATCCGTTGCGGCCATATTGAACGGGCAGGTACGAGAAGGCGATATCGTGGCTCGCTACGGTGGCGAGGAATTCGTCGCCGTCTTGCCGAATACTCCATTCACCAACGCCCTGGCCTTCGCCGAACGCATTCGTGAAACGGTTAACAATATGGACTTATCCAGTTTGAAAACGCAACTACGCGTTTCCACCAGCATTGGTATAAGTTTTTTGGATCCGGCTGTCAAGCTCAAAAAATCGGTCAAGATAACCCAACTAATCAAGTCCGCTGATATCGCGCTGTATAAAGCCAAGCAACAGGGCAGGAATCGGGTAATCGCGGTTCATGTGTCTGCAGATGGCACCCCTTTCGAAAATACCTAACGGAACAATCGCGCTTAGATAATACCGGCAATCCGGAAGTAGATAATCGTTTTTTTTACCCGCATTCAAACGTGTTGCTTGACGGCAACTTTCTAGGTTTTTTTGAAGCGATTGACAGGGATATGTTAGATTGATGTTGCGCCGATTTCGATCTTCGTCAATATAAATTATCTCGAGCTTACAAGGCGTTCATTTCAATACAAAAAGCTATATTGCCGGACGATCAGATCTATTCGTTGGTTGGTATGCGGCTGCTGGCTTTACCGTCGCAGTGCGTTTGATCGGATTAATTTCAATAGAATTCTGATCACTAGAATATAAATGGAAACCTTTGTCCAGCCGGTGATCTTGTCGGGCGGGTCGGGAACCCGGCTGTGGCCGCTATCGCGGGGCGCCTATCCGAAGCAATTTCTGTCATTGCATGGATCAGGTTCATTGCTCGCGGGGACAGTACGGCGTATCTGCGGCCTGGAAAGCTTGGAATCCCCTATCAGAATATTGCCGCCCGAGGTAATCTGCAACGAGGCGCATCGCTTTCTGGTCGCGGAACAACTGCGTCTGACCGGATTCGACGCCGAGTCGATCGTACTCGAACCTTTTGGCAGAAATACCGCTCCGGCGTTGACTTTCGCGGCTTTGCTCGCGCTGATGGAAAATCGGGATCCGGTTTTGGCGGTATTACCATCCGACCATCTGATCCAAGACGAGACTCGCTTCAGAGAGCTGGTTGTGCACGGCGCCAAACTGGCTCGAACAGGCGGGGTGATTACGTTCGGAATTGTGCCGACACATGCCGAAACCGGATTCGGTTACGTCCGGAAAGGCCGGACGGTGGACCCGCTTACCGCCGAACTCGCTGCATTCATCGAAAAGCCGGATCAGCAGAAAGCCGACGAACTGTTCCACAGCGGAACCTATCTGTGGAATAGCGGCATATTCATGATGAATGCCTCTATCTGGATCCAGGAAATCAAACGGCATTGCCCGGCGGTTTTGAGCGTTTGCGAGGAATCTCTCGGCATGGGCCGGCGTGACGGGCTGTTTTTCCGGATCGATCCGAAAACCTTCGCAGCCTGTCCGAATATCTCGATCGATCATGCGGTCATGGAGAAAATGATCGAATCGAATGGCACGACTTGCGCCTTCGTGATCCCATTGGAGGTCGGCTGGTCGGACCTCGGCTCCTGGTCGGCGCTCAGGAAAATTAACCCGCAGGACGAATACGGCAATGTCATTCGGGGTGACGTCTTCACGAAAGGTTCCCGAAATTCCCTGCTCTACGCGCAGACGCGGCTGCTCGCGGCACTCGGCGTGGACGACCTGATTGTCGTGGAAACCAAGGATGCGGTGCTGGTCGCGCACAAAAACAGCGCGCAGGACATCAAGTCGGTCACCGATTATTTGAAATCCGAACAACGGTCCGAACATGAATTTCACCAGCAGGTCCATCGACCCTGGGGTCACTATGAATCCATCGACTGCGGCTCCCGTTACCAGGTGAAACGATTGACCGTGAAACCGGGCGCGTCGTTGTCGTTGCAGATGCATCATCATCGCGCGGAACACTGGATCGTCGTGAGCGGAACCGCTCGGGTCACCCGCGGCGAAAAAACCTTTCTTTTAAGCGAAAATGAATCCACTTTTATTCCTCTCGGTGTCACCCACCGCCTCGAGAACCCAGGGACCTTGATGCTCGAAATTATCGAAGTCCAATCCGGCAGTTATCTTGGCGAAGATGACATTGTCCGCTTCGAAGATCGCTATGATCGTGTCGATTCACCGGCCAAAAAATAAACACTCTACAATAACTTATGGCGTTACACTGCGGTATCGTAGGCTTGCCGAATGTGGGCAAGTCGACCATTTTTAATGCCCTGACCCAGGCATCGATCGCGGCCGAAAATTATCCGTTCTGCACGATCGACCCGAATATCGGGGTAGTTCCCCTGCCCGACCCGAGGCTGGACTGTCTCGCCCGCATTGCCCAACCCCAGCGAATCATTCCGGCAACGGTCGAATTCGTCGACATTGCAGGGTTAGTGGCCGGCGCATCGAAAGGTGAAGGGCTCGGCAACCAGTTTCTGGCCCATATCCGCGAAACCGATGCGATTGCGCACGTGGTTCGCTGCTTCGAGGATGAACATGTGATTCACGTGGCCGGAAAGATCAAGCCGCTGGAGGACATCGAAGTGATCAACACCGAGTTGTTGCTGGCCGATCTGTCGACGCTCGAAAAGGCTTTGCTGCGGGCCATGAAGGGCTCGAAATCCGGGAATAAAGACGAGTTATGCAGAAAGCAATTGCTCGAAAAAGTCACGGCGCACGTCGATTCGGGGCAACCGGCACGTTCCCTGCGGTTGCACGAAGAGGAAACCAAAATTTTGAGCGAACTGCACCTTCTGACCCTGAAACCGGCCATGTATCTGGCCAACGTGCAGGACCATGGCTTCCAAAACAATCCTTTGCTTGAAGACGTCAAAAGACGCGCGGCCGAAGAAGGCTCCGAAGTAGTTGCGATTTGCGCGGCGCTGGAAGCGGAGATCGCCGAGCTCGACGATGCAGGAAAGCACGAATTTCTGGCCGATCTGAATCTTACCGAACCCGGGCTCGATCGGGTCGTACGCGCGGCCTACAAGCTTCTGAATCTGAGAACTTATTTTACCGCCGGACCGCAGGAAGTCCGCGCCTGGCCGATTCCGGTCGGGGCGACCGCGCCGGCAGCCGCCGGCGTAATCCACACCGATTTCCAGAAAGGCTTTATCCGCGCGGAAATTATTTCCTACCGGGACTACGTTGAGCTAAACGGCGAGCAGGGTGCGAAAGACGCCGGCAAATGGCGCCTCGAGGGCAAGGATTATGTGATGCAGGACGGTGACGTCGCGCATTTTCGGTTTAACGTGTAGCCGCCCGCGGGGATCGCTGATCCTTCTTCGCTTGCCGCGCCGCGAGATCAAGGCATCCGCACTGTTCCCACGGCGATTGTGAGAAGATCCCAGAGCGAATACCCTTGCGACATCGGTAGGTGTAACTCATATCCCGGCCCTACCGGGTACTTGCTGGCCACATCTCGAATCATCCCAATCCCAAACGCGTATCGGATTCACTCCCTTCCCGATGCGGCTGCCTCGTCTTCAAAAACAGATCACCGTATTTGGTCCCCACAAACAAAATAACACTCAATTCCGAGATCCGTATGGCTTCCTTATCTGTAATCCATTTCGTATCTCATTGGCCGTTAGTTTCCCAGCTAAAGCCGGCGGATTAAATCTTATGATGGAAAATGAAAAATTTCTCTCCAGAAATTCGATGGCAGACCTTATAATTTCGATAATTATCGAAGATCCGACCACGTTATCCGTATTCCGCAAAATATAAGGCCAGATAGATGAATGCAATATTTTATGATAAAAGAAAAAAAAGGTTCTGGATGCAATCAGCTTTATGGTTGGTGTCCTTAGCGATGCTGACCTATTATTATTCTGAAGCGATGTTATTTTACGCGATTTGCGGCGTTTATGATGTAAGCCGGAATAGCAACTTGGATCTCAGGCTATTAAATCGGTATTTTTTTGGCAATGGTACGCTAACATGGGCGTTGGCCCCCTTTAATATCGTGATGGACTTGCTTACGTTACCTTATATTAATAAGAAAGTATATCAATTAGATGACTTACCTATAGACTGTCAGCAAGAAATTAAGAATATTTTAAATGTAGTCAAGGCAGAAAATATTGTAGAGGAATTGGCTGAGCGTGTTGAAAAAGTCAAACGAGGGATTATCTTTTTTAAATGGTATGGGAAAAGTGTCAAAAATTTTATGACTATTCCGGCATTTCACGAAGAATATAAATATATTAAAACGATCGGCGTCTCTGTTTTTAATAAAAACGAGTCCACCGCCGAGCATTTTGGACCGTTACGGGTCACTTTGAGAATGCTATACAATATCAATGATGTGAATGAAAGAGCGTCATATATTAAAGTTGGAGCACTAGAAAATCATTGGTGTGATAATAAATTATTTATTTTTGATGACACCCTTGCGCACCAGTCATTCAATCAAACGGATAGTTTTCGGCATTGTCTGTTTGTTGACATTTTGAGGCCTAGTCAATGCGATTTTGTAATGGGTTATGTTTTGAAGCTACTTGAGATCATATTGCAAAAATCTAAATTTATTTTTTATGGTAGTTGGATTCCGTTAAAGTAGTGCATTCGAGGGCTGTCCACCAGAGGATCCATATTCCACCAGAACGCCAGGCTTTTCCGAACCATCCGAACAACATGCCTAGTATCGCGAGGACTGCGACCAAGATCGCGACGACGACTTGAGTGGTCTGCAGATCCATGGTGCGAGCCCCCTAACCCATTATCTAAGCCGCGCCTGCGCGGAAGGTTGGGAAAGCCAAGCGTTGTACTCAGGTGTCGGCTTGAGTGCATCGTTGGACGAAGCCGCTAACGCGGCAGAAAAAAATGATTCGAATCTGACCAAGGGGTACAATTGTATCCGGGTAAGATCGTAAGCTAGCATGCGCTCGATTCCGCGGTCCAAATAACGCCTGATACTTGTTTGGATGACCCGTTCACACCTCTTCCGGTAACCGTCTGATACCGATGTCCGGATGGACATCACCTCGAAAAAGATATTTTCTATATATAGAGTCTATCGCGCAAGTCGCCGGGCTCGTCCAACAAACGGTTCAGATTGTGGCTTCGCACAATCTAACCTTATTCGTT
>JBGTCG010000125.1:0-4065 GCA_041748915.1 Methylococcales bacterium | reverse complement strand
GTAGCCTGCGCCGAGCTTGCGATGGTGTGGCGAAGCGGCGCGGACGCAGGGCGGCCGGGGCCCAATGGTTGTCGCGTAGGCGAGTCGATTTTGGTGACTTGGATGTCCCAAAATCTTTCACGAGGTAGCGACACACTTTTGTAGAGCCATTTTATGCGAGCGGACCTGCGGACGGATTATCCTGAAACGTCGTCGCTCGAAAACAGGAACGCTCTCGGTTTAAAAGACAAATCCTTCGCGGCTTCACTGTGATCAAACACCAGATCGCGATTCATCCGCTCCGCCATCGCGGCTGTCCAGTTATGATATCGTGGCAGCAAACGCAGGATCGCGACCGCCATTCGAAATACCACCAAAGGTACCGGCAACATTCTCGGACGCCGCCCCACGGCACTGAAAACGCGGCAGATCATGTCACGATAAGGCAGGACTTCCCCACCCGAAAGGTTGTATGCCCGGTTTGCAATCTTCGTCACCTGCAAGGCCGCAACACACATTTCTGCCAAATCCTGGACGTGAATCGGCTGGCGCAATCCATTTGCATTGCCTAACAGCGGAAATAACCCGAAGCGCCGGATGAATCGAGCCACCTCGGAAAGATTTCTATCCCGCCCCAAGCCATAAATCAGCGTGGGACGCAGTATTATCCAGTCCACTTCATTCGCTTCCGCCCAATGCTGCAATTGCGATTCGCCTTCTACCAGCCTTTTTGCGACCGCCTGCTCTAAAAGGTCTGATGACTCTTCTTTGGTGAACCGACTGGTCGACGACAAGGCGACTACTCGTCTCGCGCCCAGCGAAGCCATTAAATCGAAATAATCCGGCAGAACCCAGATCGGAGCCATACAGATCCATTGTTCGACTTTCTTGTGCGCCAACGCTGTCGTTTCGGATAATCCGCCGAGATTGCACCAGATAATTCGCGGATTTTTCTGCACCATAGAGTGTCGGGAAAAAGCAACGATATTCTGATAATTTTCCAGTATCAATGGAAACACCGAGCCACCCACAAAGCTGGTGGCGCCCAAAACGCCGATCCAGTGGTCAGTCACGCGCCAACTTCAATTTTAGTTCCAGCAAATGACCGGTATGATAAGCCGCTAACCCGAAAAAACGCAGCCACACTCCGAAAATGACCAGCCACATAACGACCCCGGGATATTGATATCTGAAAAACTTGCGGTAGAAGCGCATCATTCCCAAGTGCTTATGCCACTCGACAAAGATCGGCCGGCACCGGCTGCATCCGCCCTTATGATGGATGATTTTCGCATCCGGCACGAAAATGATTTTCCAGCCCTTCCGGCGCAATCGCATTGAGAAATCCAGGTCCTCGCAGTGGAGGAAATATCCTTCATCCCATTTTCCGACTTCCGTCATTACCGAAGAGCGAACCAGCATACAGGCGCCGGAAACCGCTTCCACCTCAATCGGATGGCTTGGCAAAGGCTGTTTGTGCAAATGAAAATCAAAGAACAGACGCGGCCAGCGATTGGAGAATCTGGACAATCCGGAGACTCGAACAAAAGACCGCCACGGCGTCGGAACCGCCCTGCGCCCGCCTCCTTGTTCTTCACCATCGGGACCAATAAGCAAGCCGCCGGCCATTCCGGCATCCTGGTAATTATCGAGAACCTGAACCAGGCGATTGACGGTATTCGGCTCGAGGACGCAATCAGGATTTAAAAATAGTAAATACCTGCCGGTTGTCCGATCGACTCCTATATTACATGCGGCCGAAAAGCCAAGGTTCTTGCAGTTTCGAATGATTTGCAGTTTGTGTTCTCGCGTGAAAGCCGCTTCGAGAAGGTTCAAGCTCGCATCGGATGAACCGTTGTCGACCACAATTAGTTCATCGACCTGGCCGATGGCGGAATCCACGCAGGCGTTCAGAAACACCCCGCCATTGTAATTAACAATGATTAGAGATACTGACGCCGGCATTGAGTCATCCGCATTCAAGATATTTTCCCCGCCGGGCATTGTCTCACGGGAACAATCCGTTTATCCATTAATCGCCAGATCTCGCCTGCTGTTACGACACGGTACGCCTGAATCAACCGCCGCTTACGCCACATTGACGGGATCCTTCGCCATGCATCCCGCTTGGCGCGCAATACTATTTTACCTCGTCCCCGGAGCGCAAAGAGTATGACCGTCCCGACGTTCAACAGCAGATGGATCGGTAGTAACGCGCAGAATAGGACTCCAGGCATATTTTTCACAAAAGTCCATACCAAGTTCCGATGACCATGATACACCGAGAAATCACTTCGCGCGCCGCTGACCGCGGATCCAACGTGATACGCGACCGACGCGGGAACATACAGACATCGATGACCACGCAAACGAAGCCGAAAACCTAAATCGACGTCCTCCACATAACAGAAGAAGTCTTCATCGAATCCGCCAACCTGCAGTAATACATCCTTGCGGTACATGGCCGCCGCCGCGCAGGGCGAAAAGATCTCGGTACGGTTAATAACCGTATCGACAATATTTCCGTGCCCTCTCCGCCAAACCAGGCCGCTAAGATGATAAATATCCCCCATACCATCGACGACCAACGGGTTCTTGGCGTCCATTAAGCGACTGCCAAAAAAGGCGTATTCGGGGTGGCGTTGCGCTGCATCATACAATGATTCCAGCCAGGTCGGTTCGGGAAACGCATCCGGGTTCAGTAACGCTACCCAGCGACTTTTGTCCGATATAATACGCAACGCCAGATTGTTCGCGGCCGCAAAACCAATATTGCCTCCAGACCGAACAAGATGTACTGATGGGAATTTTTCGCCAATGATATTTTCTGAACCATCCGAACTGTCATTGTCAATTACAATCACTTCCAGAGGCCGCCAGGTTTGCGCAAGCGCGGACGCCACGCAACGCTCGAGTAAATCCCCGGCGTTCCAGTTTACGATCACTACGGAAATCAAGCAATCAGCAGTGTTCAATTTGGCCAAGCCCTTGAGCGACGAGTTACCAGTGCCAATTCGATGGATCTGGGTAGCAATAAACAAAGCCGAGTTGCTGGCAGACCTTATCGGCCCTGACGATCTTGAATCGAGTGGTCCCCGGAATAAAGATTGGCGGGACCAGGTCCATCGACCGGGCGGCCTTGCGATATAGATCCTGCTTCCGGGGATGGCACGGAGCACATGCGTTGAAGATCTGCCCCCACCGGGGATTCCTGATCAGGCTTACCAACAGCTCGATTGCATCCTGTTGATGGATCAGATTGACCGGGTGATGACCTCCGGGCACCTGGTCCCTTCCCGCCAAAAGCCTTCCGGGTTCCCTTCCTGGCCCACAGAGCCCTGCAAAACGCACGATCGTTGCTAGAATAGGGGCTTCCATGATTTTCTTTTCGGCTTCGAACAAGGCTTGTCCCGAGGTTGTCTCCGGCACGATATTTTCGGTTTCATCCACCTCGACGTTATTGTTCGGATACACCGAAGTGGAACTCGAAAAAATTACCCGCGCGATCTCGGCTTCCTCCAATCCCGAAATCAGATTGGCGATTCTATCCGGAAATCGGCCCGCCTCCCCTCTGCGGGTTCCAGGGGGCAATAAAATCACTGCAATGGCAATTCCTTTCAGACGATCCGAACTTTCGATTTCCAGCGTGGACGTTAAAGTCAGTCGAACGGTATCGATTCCTTGACTCTGCAATTCAGCAACCCGATCTGGGGTTGACCGCGTCGCCACTACTCGATATCCGCGGCCGATCAGAGTGGTTGCCAACGGCGTCCCGAGCCAGCCGCAGCCGACGATTGCAATGGAATTGGGTTGGGAGAACATAGACAACCGATCGTGGAGTTTAAGCAGGCAACCGCCGAAGCGCAGCGGATTTGTCGTAAACTTGTTTCTCACGGTAGGAGCCTCTGTTACCAGAGGCCCCCCGCACAGACCCGGACGTGCAGTTTTCCCAAGCCGTTGACTTAATCTGTTGATGAAAAATAAATAATGTCTTCGTAGTTCAGGGGTGCCTGAGCTAGTCCAAGGCGTTCGGCCGGCGTCTTGCCATCCTTGCCGGTCAAGATGTAATTGTGGACCGTCCGCATG
>JBGTCG010000124.1:0-3075 GCA_041748915.1 Methylococcales bacterium | reverse complement strand
ACCGCTCCCACAAATGGCTGGACGGCGTTTCGGATGTAATTTTGGATCCCCTCTGGCGCTAGCGCACGACGGGTATCCAAAATTACCTACGCCTACCGGGGACTACCAGCCCTCGCGTTCGCTCTCCATGGCTGGCAGCGCCGGAATTGCATCCTTGCCGAAAGCCAATGTGGCGGTTCTGGACGGAATCAGATTATCGCCCAGCCTGCCGCGTGAACACAACGGCTTGACCGTCAACAACACGCTATGGGGCGAATTAGCCTGGCAGCTTTCGGGAACTGAGGGCTATGAGAAGGTGGCCGGGGCGGATCGCGACGGGACCTCGCCCGGAAAAGAGGTGCTGATCGAATTGCTCAAGGCATCCGCTCCCTGCGTGGTATTAATTGATGAGCTGGTGGCTTTCGTGCGCCAGCTGGAGCCCGGAAAGCATTATATAGCCGGCACCTTCGACAGCAATATCTCCTTTATCCAGGCACTCACCGAAGCCATGAAATCGGTGCCGAATGCGATATTACTCGCTTCCCTTCCCGAATCGGATCTCGAGGTGGGCGGCGCGATGGGACAGCGTACCTTGAATGCACTGGAGAAATATTTCGCACGGGTCGAGTCGGTCTGGAAACCGGTGGCGACCGAAGAGGCCTTTGAAATCGTTCGCCGCAGACTTTTTGCAACCCTCGGTGAAAGGACTGAAATGGACCGGGTTTGTCAGACTTTCGCCGAATTCTACCACGCCCATCCGGATCGATTTCCGGCCGAAACCCAAACCGCGCATTATGAGGAACGGTTGCGCCAATCCTATCCGATTCACCCCGAAATCTTCGATCGCCTATATGAAGACTGGTCAACCTTGGAGAAATTCCAGCGCACCCGAGGCGTGCTCCAGTATATGGCGATCGTAATTCACCGGCTTTGGAACTCGGACAATCGCGACCTTTTGATTATGCCGGGTTCCATTCCACTCGACGACGGCAACGTGCGCCTCAAAAGCATTCATTATCTGCCGCAGGGCTGGGAACCGGTTCTGGAAAAGGAAGTTGACGGGCCACGATCGGAACCCGCGGACATCGACGGACGCGACACGCGTTTTGGCGGCGTACAGGCGGCGCGGCGGGTCGCCCGAACCATTTTTCTCGGCAGCGCGCCGTCTGCAAAGGAACAGGTCGTCCGGGGAATCAATCTGGGTCGTATTCTGCTCGGCTCGGTTCAACCCGGGCAGCCCGTTGGAGTTTTCGAGGATGTTCTAAAACGCCTCAAGGGCCGGCGCATTATCTCTATTCCGACCAGGATAATTTCTGGTTTGACACCAAACCCAATCTCAGGCGGGAGAGGGAAGGCCGCAAGCAGACCATCGATCATCAGGAGCGGGTGATGCCGCTAATCAAGGAACGCGTGACGCGCGTATTTGGCCGCAATCATATCTTTGCGGGCATCCATGTCTTCACGCCCTCCGTGGACATACCCGATGAATATGGAACAGGACCGCGTCTGGTGGTTTTGCCCCTTATCGGCACGTTCATTAGGAATCAGGATTCGATGGCTATCCGGCACGCCCGGGAAATTTTGACTAAGCGCGGCGAACAACCCCGCCAAAAACAGAATCGATTGATTTTTCTTGCTGCCGATAACGACGTAGTCGCTCGATTATATGATCAGGCCCGCACTTGGCTGGCATGGAAATCTATCGTTGATGACATCGATAACGAAAAACTCAATCTCGATCTATTCCAGGCCAAACAGGCACGCACGCACAAGGACGCAGCCGAGCAGTCGATACAGCAACTGGTGCGGGAAACCTACAAATGGCTGATCTGCCCGGTCGAAGAATTCATCTGCGGAAAACCCACCTTACGCTGGGAGGCGGTATCGGTTTCTCCGAGCACCCCGAATCTTATACTGGAAATCGAAAACAAACTGCGCGAAGAAGAATGGTTGATTTTCGAATGGTCGCCGGTTCACCTGAAAAACCTGTTGCATACGTGGTATTTCAAAGAGGACAACCATGCGGTCAAGGTTTCCAAGGTCTGGCAGGATTGTTGTCATTATCTTTATCTGCCACGGCTGGTAAACGATCAGGTCTTTAAGAACGCGATTAATCGGGGTCTTGAGACCGAAGATTTCTTCGGTTCTGCTAGTGGCCAGGATGGCGAAAGGTATCTCGGTTTCGTCTTTGGCCGTCATTCCAGTATCGTTCTGGATGAATTTTCCTTGCTGATCGAGCGAGAAGCGGCTTCTCGTTACAAAGAACATACGGTAACGCCAAGCGCGCCCGAGGGTGGCAGAGAAAAAACCGATTCTGATTTTTCAGATCGGACCAACCGAGAACATACAAGAGATGGAAAAGCCCAACGACGGTCCAATCCCGAAACGTCGATTTCGGCAATCAAGAAGCATTTTTATGCAACCGTCTTACTGGATCCGATCAGAGCCAAATTCGACTTTGCTCAAATCGTCGACGAAGTCGTCGAGCAGTTCACGGCCAAACTCGGTGTCGAGGTCAAAATCACCGTAGAAATACAGGCCCAGGCCAAGCAGGGCTTTGACGAATCGTTACAACGAACTGTCAGCGAAAACTGCAATGTCCTGAAGTTTGGAGCCGCAGAATTCGAGGGTGGTATCGATTAAAAGAAACCGGGATGCCCGGACGCGGCTATTTGCCACTCGATAAAACCGGCGCCGATCTCCTGTTTCAGATCATCAGTCACCGCTATGAGCGTGAAGTCATCTTCCTCGCGACCAACCGGATCTTCAACCGCTGGCCAAAAATCTTCAATAACGACCAGGCCAGAAAAAACTTTCAATTCCACCTTGAGCTTAAGGGGAATCCGCTAGCGTTCGATTGGAGGAGATTTTGATGAAGGGAAGTGATCGGACAACCGTAATAAAAAGGACCGACGAGGTCGTGTCGGTATTAATGGAAAACGTGAATCAGGCCCTGTTTATTGTCTCTGTACGCTAGTTCAAAACTATGCACTTTAGTGCAAGGCTTTAGCTGCTACACAGTTATGATAAGCTTCCCGGGTGAAAGAACAAAGGCTCGGAGGGCATACTGTAAGCATTCTCATGGTTCATTTGGTA
>JBGTCG010000123.1:0-24897 GCA_041748915.1 Methylococcales bacterium | reverse complement strand
AATCTTGATGAAAAAAGTCATCAAACGAGGCAATTTCAATTCGAAACAGGATTTGACAAGGAAGCTGTTGGCATTCATTGACTATTTCAACGAAACCATGGCGAAGCCTTTCAAGTGGACCTATCAAGGCAAACCCTTGGACGCTTGATTATGTTAGTCGGATTTGATGGGTGCTGTACTAGGCATTACAATTCAAAAGATACCAGGAGTGTTAAAAACGTTTCAACCTATTGTTTTGACGGAGCCTTTCATGGTTACTTTTGGCATCCAGTGAAACCTTGTAATAGCTTATATCAGCGGATCATTAATCCGCTTTCACAAAAGCAATGCCTTCAATTCCGGATCCGGCATAACCACGGATCCGGCCCGCGTGGTCTCGTACCCCGAGAGCGCGGTCACCTTATCGCGAAACTCGGGGCTGCGCAATAAGGCCAAAAAATCGGCCACGACCGGCAACCGCAGCTTGTCTTTGGCCAGGGTGAACCAATAGCTTTCCCAATTGAATGGAATAAAATCGAGACCGAATTGCTTCGCCGCTTCTTCGATACCAAAAGCGCAATCGGCGCCGCCGCTCGCGACCAGCGCGGCGACGGCCAAATGGGTAAATTCCTCGGTGTAATAACCGGAAATGTGATCATGATCGATCCCGGCGTCCTCTAGCAACAGGTCAAAGGTGGCCCGTGTGCCGGAATTTTTTTGTCGGTTGATAAATCGGACCGGCTTTTGGGTCAGGTCGAACAGGCTCCGGATCGCGCAGGGATTGCCGCGGGCCATCATCAATCCTTGCCTCCGGCGCGCCGCGTAGACCAATGTGTTGGTTGCGGGATCGAGATAACGGCGGATGCTCGGTAAAAAGCGCGCGCCCGCCGCGCCTTCAGGAAGGTGAAACCCGGCGATGTCGCAGCGGCCGCTTTTCAATCGTTGCAAGCTGTCCAGGCTGCCGTGGAATTCCATATTCAGAACCCGCCGCAGACTGGCCCGCGCAAGCTCCCGCAGCATCGCGACACCCAATCCGTGACTGGCGCAGATTTGCAGCGCAGTCCGGTGCTCGTCGGCGAGCACCGCGTTCAATTCCATCGCCAGTTGCAAGGACAGTTTTGAAAACTCCGGTGCCAGCCTGGATAAAATACGCTGATGCTCCCGGATCAATTTTTCGCCGAGCAGGGTCAGAATTGCTCCTTTACCGCGTTTGAGGTGAACCAGCGGATGGCCGGTTAATTGCTCCCATTTCTGTAATAGCCCCCAGGCATGGCGATAAGAAACCTCACACTCTGCAGCCGCGGCGCGCAAAGAGCCGTTGTCATGGACCGCCCGCAGCAAGCCGAACAATTCGGAGGTTATTTCTTCGGAAGCGTGATTCCCGTGACGCCAGCGCAAATCGAAGCGAATATCCATCGGCCGACCGGGTTACCTTGCCAGGACAGAATTCAAGGCGCTAGTGTGCCGCGGCATTCGGAGTAAACAAAGTTTGGCCGCGGAGTTGGTAGTCGGCGATCGAGCTTTGTCCTTCCGGCGATGTCATCCAATCCATGAAGATCAGCGCGGCGTCTCTCTTGACGTGCGGGTGGCGTTCGGGATTGACGAGGATCAGACTGTACTGATTGAAAAGGCGCGGGTCGCCTTCATCCAGCAAGGCCAAGCCCTCCCGGTTCTCGAAGGCTATCCAGCTCGCACGATCGGAAATCGTATAGGCATTGCCGGACGCGGCAAGCATATTCAATACCGCGCCCATGCCGGCCCCGGCTTCTTTATACCATTCCACTCCGCTGCCGTGCGGATCAATATTCGCTTCTTTCCATAACCGGAGTTCAAGCCTGTGGGTTCCGCTGTCATCGCCTCGCGACACGAATCCGGATTTGCTTTCCGCAATACGCCGCATGGCGGCGACCGGATCTTTCAATCCCTTGATTCCGGCCGGGTCGCTTTCCGGACCGATCAGCGCGAAATCATTGTACATGACTTCACGCCGGTCCACGCCGAAACCGTCCGTGATAAATTTCAGCTCGCCCGCCCTGTCATGGACCAGCAGCACATCCGCATCGCCATTCTCGCCCAGTTTCAATGCCTGGCCGGTGCCAACGGCAATAACCCGTACCTCCATCCCGGTCTTGCGTTGGAAAATGGGCAGGTAATAATCGAAAAATCCCGAAGCCTGGGTCGATGTTGTCGAAGCCAGGGTGATGAATTGTTCAGCGGCGTAAACCGGAATCGACAGACACAGCAATAGCAGGCCAAGGAACGATCTTGTTTTTTTAATTTTTTTCATGGTGATCCCTCTTGATAACTAAAATATAACTCAACGTGCATCCATCACCGGCGTCTGGGTATTTACCGGAAACGCCGGGAATCCGGATTTTGCGGCACTGTTAATGGGGTCAAAGCCCAAGTCGGACAGCGGGCGCCGTCCGAGCGGGGTCCCCATGGCAAACGCGTAAAAGGCTGCGATCAGCAATCGAGTTGGCCCCGAATAAATGCGTTGGCGACTGGAGTCAATGGCCGGTTAAAAAATGTTTTGGCCGATGCCTGTTCCAGCAGCCGTCCACGGTGCAGAAAAAGGACTTCCTCTGCCAGCCGTTTGGCTTGATGCAAATCGTGCGTGGTCATCACGATCTTTACTCCTGCGGTCGCGAACCGTCTGATCAACTGCTCGATCGCGGCGGTTGCCGGCGGATCGATGCTGGCCGTCGGCTCGTCCATAAACAAGACCTGAGGCCGTAATGCCCAGGCCCGCGCAAGCGCCAGCCGTTGTTGTTCGCCGCCCGACAGGAGTCTTGCCGGGCGGTCGCGCAGGGTCAGTAAGCCAGTTTGGTGCAGGCAATGATCGACCCTGCCGATCCGTTCCTTATTCGGGAGACCGCGCAACTTCAAGGCATAGTCGATGTTGGCCGCGACCGAGCGTTTCAGCAAAACCAACCGTTGAAAGACCATTGCCTGCTCCCTTCGAACCAGAATGCGATCCGGTTCCCGCCACGACACTCTGCCGCTGGATGGGCGCAACAAACCATGACAGGTTTTTAAGAGCAGCGTTTTGCCCGCGCCGTTGGCGCCCAAAATGACGGTAATCGGTCCGTTGGTCAGTTTGAACGAAATATCGTCGAGCAAGCAGCGGCCGTTTTGAACCAGGCTTAGCCCCTCGACCCATATCGGAAGGATCAAATTCGACCGGGAATTGCCGGTTTTGACGTCCTCTCGAGGGAATTCATGCAGTTCGTCAGCCCGAAAGGTGTTCAGCATAATTCTTTGAAATCGAGATTCCAGCATTGATCAGACAGGCTGTGACAATCAGAATAATTCCAAGCGCCAAGGCGTGGCTTAAGTTGCCTTTCGCGGTTTCCAGCGCGATCGAGGTCGTCATGACCCGGGTGTGATGAACGATATTGCCACCCACAATCAATACTGCGCCGACTTCAGCGACGGCGCGCCCAAATCCAGCCAGCATCACCGTCGTAAGGCTCAGCCGCCCCTCCCATAATAAAGTGAGCACGATCCTTAGCCGGTCCGCGCCCAGCGACCACAGCAGTTCGTGGTACTCCACACTCAAGTCCTCGATGACCTGCCGGCTCAACGCCGCGATCAGGGGCGTTATTAAAATCCACTGCGCGAAGATCATGGCGCTTGGCGTAAACAGCAGTCCCCAATCTCCCATCGGTCCGGCCCGTGATAACAAAAGGTATACCGCCAGACCGACCACGACCGGCGGCAAGCCCATGAATGCATTTAAAATAACCAGCACCGCCTGACGCCCCGGAAAACGGCCTAATGCGAGCACTGCGCCGATGAAAAATCCGCAAACCGAGGCCAGCACCACGGCAGTCAGGCTAACCTGCAGAGACAAGCCCACAATTTCCAGCAAGAGCGGGTTCAACTCCCACATCAGGTCAAAGGCCGTCTGGAACGATGTGTAAAGATTTTGCATATTTGCATTATGAAATAAATTGCATATTTTCTTGGGAAAAGTTGATTCTATCATTCTATGTGAATCATGAAACCAAGTGAATAATGTGCATATGCAAACATAAGAACAGATCTCAATGAATGCCCGGATGAATAAATGACAAAAATGGACAATGATTCGCACTGACATTGAGGTTTGGATGCTCGATGCTGCGCGTAGGAGAAAAATCCAAGTTCCGGGTTATCCATTGTGCAGTGGGCCCTTCGGGCGGGCGAATCGCCCCCGTTCCCGGTGCGGCGGCGGAATCGGTAAGCCATGATCGATTAATTTCGGCCATGGATGCCTTGATGGACGAACACGAGTTGGTTGGCATTTCCGGATAAATGATCCGAAGAGTTTGCGATTTTCCACGCGGATGTACGGTGCCGGCTCTGTGCTGAAAAGAACACCTAAAGGCCCTGTTCCATTGCGACCTGTTTCAGCGTCGCGGCGAATCGGGCTGATACTTTGTCCGCGGTGTAGTTCTCGATGTCAGCCAGAGCGTTTTGAACCAACCTGCGGGAAAGTTCCGAATCGGCGAGAACCAGTTGCATCGCATTCGCAATTGCGCGAGCATTTGGTTCCACCAGGATGCCGTTTCGCCCGTCCTGGATGATCTCTTCGGGCCCGCCGCAGCGCGTCGCGATTATCGGGCATCCGGCCGCCATCGCTTCCACGATCACATTGCCGAAACCTTCCAATTTAGAGGTAAGCACCAGTAATTTCGCGTGTGCCATGAAGCTCCAGGGATTGAACACGAATCCGGCGAACATGATGTCATCTGCCAACCCCAGATCAATCGCCATGCGGGTCAATTTGGCCCGCTCGGGACCTTCGCCGAGAATCACCAATTTGAACCGCCTGTTATTCCGCAATTCTGCAAAAGCCCGGATCAATAAATCGAACTGTTTGATCCGGACCAGTCGTCCGACAGCCAGGATATAGTCCGGATGATTTTGGAGCTCAATTGGCTTGCGGGTCGCTTTTTTCACCCTCACGATGTCCACCGGATTGGGCAGGCTGCTCAATCGCGATCGATCGACCCGGTAGCGATCCCGTACCGTAACCTCGACTGACCTGGATACGCAGACAATATGATTAGCTTTCCGGTAAATTGTTCCTAACAGAGACTGCACGATCGATGCGGATAATCCGGAATTGCAGACTTCGACAGTCGCTGCCGCGGTATTACTGTCTTCCGAGATAATCCAGGCGAAACGTTTTGCGGACCTTCGGCGAGCAACGAAATACATTGGAATCGTGGCTTCCAGCGTGAAGCTGACCACGATATCCGGACCGGTTTCTTCGAGCATTCGGCGGATCTGGGAAACCCCCAGCACACAATTGACGAAATCACGTGACCCCGTTATCGCGAGCAGACGCTTTTGCAGACGCGGATCCGGTGGAATGAACACCAGCCGGGTTTCGGGCGCCTCGTTTAGAAATTCCCCTTCTTTTCGTAATAAGGCCAATCGGACATCGACTCCAAGCCGGACGAGTTCCCGTAACAGAGTACATATTCTGCGTTCCACCCCTGCCCCGGCAAGCGACGGGCACAGAAACAAGACTTTCACGGTCAAGCGTCAATCAAGTGGTTAGAATTCGAAGCGGAGTAGCGAGGTAAGCGGAAATGTCTGCTGGAGTTAGACGGTGTTGACTTCCAGTTCATCGATCCCGGATGAGAACACGAGCATCACAACCCCGGCAACAATTGTCGTGACGCCCAGAATTTTTTGAAAACTGAAATACTCGCCGAAAATGAAATAACCACAGGACAGCGTGATACAGCTTTGCAGAACCGCGAACAACGGAACGCTGACTGACACATTGCCGTGAGAATAAGTGATCTGCATGCACAACCAGCCAATCACGCTAAAAAACATCATCATCGCGAATGGCCACTTATCGACAAAGTGAGACAAACTATCGATGGAAAATATGGAAAATTCTCCTATATTGGCAATGACCATATTCGTATTTGCCTTGATGTAAGTCTCTACGTTACCGAAGGAAATGCCCGTACAAAGCGCATAGCAGATTTCGTAGTTTTTCACCTTTCTTTTGTATACGATATACACCACCGTACAAATGACCAAAATCGATAACGTACTGAATGACAATAATCTTTCGACATGGGTATCCGAGCCGGTAACCGTTTTTTCGATAAAGATAATCAGCAGCGTCCCGATGCTGACCGTTACGATACCAAGCCATTGACGTTTGTTTAGCACTTCACCCAGAAAGCGGTAACCAAGCAGGAGCACGAAAATATAGGAAAAATTTAGAATCGGATAAACGACCGATATATCGACTAATGACTGAATTTCGATAATTGCCAGATTGGTTGCGAAACTCAGGCAAACTCCCAGAATCCAGAGCTTGTTTCTTACCAGGACAATAATGAGCTTCCTGAAATTCAACGAACCTATGGCGGTATTGCTCTGCAGGCCACGTTTACAGAGTACCGCGCTCAACCCATACAGAAAGCTACAAAAGAAAACCATCAGTGTATAAATGAACAAAACTCGATATCTCCAGAATAATTCTTGAGCCCAGATCAGCCGTAAATCCATGGGATTGAATCCTTTTTATCAAACTTACATCCAGACTAGATTCTGTATCCGAGTTAGATGCCGGCGGTTTGGTTTTGGTGGACAACCGGATTCAAGACGTTCAGGCCGGACTAGGTATTCTTTCTTCTTTTTTTAAGGATGTTAACGTAATGATAAGAACCCCGGTGAGAATAATCAGGATACTGAGTATCTTCACCGGTGGGAAATTTTCCCCGTAGATATAATATCCACTGGATGTGGATATTGTTCTTGAAATCACCGCAAGCAGGGCCACACATATAGATATCTTCCCATGCGAAAAGGAAATATGCATGCATAGAAAGCCAGTGACGGAAAATAGTATCAGCGCCAACGAAGGCCAAATATTCAGAAATTCAGAAATACTTTGCAGCGACAAAACCGAAAAAGATCCGGTCTGATCTTCGATCATATTGGTCGACGCTTTCACATAAACTTGGCAGTTTCCAAAAGCGATCCCTGCCGAAATCGCGTAGGTGATCTCATAGTTGATCCTTTCGCAGGTTTTCGCGAACAGCAACAAAGACGAGATGATCGACATCGACAATATCGAAAGCAGCATGAGATTACCGATTCTGGTCTCGGTACCGGTAATCGGTTCGCCGATAAATAAAATAGCGGTCGTACCAACGATTACCGTCAACGTACCGAACCACTGGCCGGGGGTTAGCTCTTCATCAAGAAATAAATATCCGAGCAGCAATGTAAAGATATACGTGCTGGTCAATATGGAATGGATCACGGAAAGATCGAGTACCGACTGGATCTGCAACACGACCACGTTGGTTACGAGGGAAATGAAGACTCCAAGAAACCAGATCCGATTTCGGACCAGAAACCAGGCCAGCTCAAAAATATCTGGATGAACATCCGTTTTTAGTTTCCTCATGCTGTATTTACATAAAATAGCGCCAACCGCAAACAGGAAACTACACAATAATGCGACCAGAACATAGGGGTTCATACAGTCCTTGGCTCTTCGACCCGTAACGTGGAAAAAACCAGAATGAATATCCCGAGCACGATGGTAATGATCCCCATCATTTTAATCATCCCGAAAAACTCGCCATAAACGTAGTACCCGCTGAACATCGATACGATACGCTGAACCACTGCGATAATCGGAACCGTAACCGATATTGCGCCATGAGAATAGCTGATTTGCAGGAACAGCCAGCCGAAGGCGCCGAAAAAAAACATTACGAAAAATGGCCAGACCGAGACAAATACCCGCACGCATTGCCACGAAACTACCGAAAAGCCGCCGCCTTCAGATGCAACCATATTCGTGGTCGCTTTCAGATAGGTTTCAACAAGACCGAAGCAGAGGCCGGCAGATACCGCATAAACCGGTTCATAGCTGATCTGTTTGTGATATCGGGCAATCGAAACCAATGCCGTGATCGCCACCAGCACACCCGCGGTAAGCGTCAACAGATTGGCGATTCGAGTTCGATGGCCGGTGTTCGTTTCATCGATCCCGAGAATCAGCAATGTTCCCATGGCGACGATCACAATCCCGAACCATTGATCCGCGGTCAACGATTCGTCGAGAAACCAATGGCCCAGAATGAGCACAAAAATATAGGAAAAGTTAAGAATCGGATAAACGATGGAAACGTCAAGCCGGTACTGGATCTGGATCATCGAAATATTCGCCAGTACGGCCAACAGTACGCCGGCCAGCCAGACTTTATTCCCCGCAAGAAACACCGCCACCTGGTTCAAGGACAACGAGCGGATATCCACATGATGTTGCAGCCCGTATTTGCAAAGTACGGAACTTACGCTGTATAGAAAGCTGCAAAGAAATGCGAAAAAGGTATAAGTGATCATTTCGTCGGCAGGCCGTTTTTTGACTGATTTAATACGCTATTACCGGTTCGTTGACAGAACGTTAACAACGGCCGACCGATCAAGGTTCGCCGTCGCAAAAGTGTGAAGACAATACCACTTTTTTGGGCGGCATGGCACCCTGGCCCGGTTCAGTTCTGTCCCGGTCGATCGCGATAACCCGCGAGTTTCCGCAGCCACGGTTCCAATTCGGCGGCGGAAGACAACCATTCGATCCAGGCTTTCCTGACCCGGCCGCTCAGCCGAATATCGGTCATTCTGACGTCTACGCGATCCTTGAATTTCGCAAGATAATCATCGCCGGTAATCTCGCCGGCATCCCACAAACGCCGGAGCAATGCCTCTGGATGTTCAGTCCGGCCGGAAGTCAAAGAGCTCCATTGTGTCCAGCGTTCGAATAGTTTCCGGTAGACCGCCTCGACATTTGGTAAACGAATCTCGGCGCGGCGGAACGATTCCAGGTAGCGTTGCTCCTCAGCCAGCGCGGACTTGTGCGGATACTTCGCGAAACGGCGCGCGATCCGCGTCCAGGGCACCAATCGCGGCCCGGCTGGATTTAAAACGCCAGCGCGCGGTCGCAACCGGCTCGCCGAGGCCATTTTTTGAAGCGCCTGCCCCGCGCGCAGCCGCGGATGACTATCCAGGCTGTCCAGTATCCGCGCTGCCCATTGTGCGGTGAACTTATCGGGCGGCCCGCCCGCGTCGACCGGACTCGAACCGAGGGCCCACAACATGCCGATCAGCAATTCCGCGATTCGGGAATTCAGGCAGGTAGGTCCTGAAGGTTGCATTGCGGGGATGAATCCAGGCTTCGGTTAACAAGGAAGCGTGAATTATACGAGTTGACAAATCCGGAATCTCATCTGGAAAAATTGCGATTTCTCGGTGGGTTTTCCCGCAGCCTGGAAAGCAATGAAAATTGGAATTGCCCCTTTCGAGAAGGGCGCTTATTGAGGAGCGCAGTCGCGCCGCAAGGTTTGATAATGCGGGGAATCGTCAAATAGCACAACACGCTCCCCGACGCAGGAAATCCCGGAACGTTCCAAACAACCGGCCAATCCAGTATGAAAAAACGCCGGCCATTTCTGGAGCGGGTTTCGCTGGGGTATTTACTGCCGCCCGCTTACGGCTTATTCGACAGGCCTTTTACTCGCCTTCTTGGGCGGCGGATCGGTCGCGGTCATTGAAGAAAGGCTTTCGTTCAGAATCTTCTGGACCTCGTTGCCATAGGCCATGACTTGATCGGTAGCGGACTTGCTTTCCTCGATCAATTTCTCCATGTTGCTGCGCGCTATTTCGACCTGTTCTTTGATGAATGCCGCCAATGCGTCAAAGTCCTTGATCTCCGAGGCAGCCTTGATCCGGGCATCGGCTTGTTCCACAAAGGTCTTGGTTGCTTCGGATTGGGCGGTTACAGCCGACTGAAACTTTTGCAGATTAAGATCAATCAGCTTTTGAATCGGTTCGTACATTTTGGATAATTTCGTGTAGGGTAATTCGGTGCTCATCACGCTCTCCTGATCGACTATCAATAAGTGAAATTGTTTTGCCCGGCTAATGTTAGACTAGAATATATTGCGCTGCAACATTTTTTGTCGTATCGTTCATTGCGCGCGCGGATCCCAAAAATTCAACCTTTTCTATCCTCCGTCGAATCTTCGCCTGAGCGTCGTCGCCAAAGTTTTTTAAATTCGATTAGACTTAAAATTCGGTAATGGTCATTAAAACAGCGATGTATTCGATCCCTTGCAATATTCATCCATTGACCTGCGATCTGAACACCATCGAGCGAAGACCCGCTCAATTGGCGTTCCAACAAGGTGAATCGGCACGAGCAGAATCGTTCCGGATTTTCCGCAGCCGCGAGCGCTGGATTCTGCCGCATGCTATTCGTTTCCGAGTCGGCGCCAGGATTACCCATGCGGCTTTCGCAACTGTTGAACAGCTCATTGATGGTCGACACGATCCGGAAGGCAGGTATGCGAGCGGAGGATCCTCTTGACCGCCATATTATTGGGCTGCGCGGATAACCGCGTTATTTCTCATTGGCGGGCGAGCCTCGGAATCGGCTTCCAAATCAAACTTGAGAAGAATCTGAATCGCGTCCTGGAACAAAGGAAGTCCAACCGCAACCTGGCATTGATCATTATCGACTATGGATTGCTCGCGGATAATTACGACGAATCACTGTCCCGCCTTCAACTCACCATTTCCCAATCGAAGGTTTTGTTAATTGGAAAAAACTGTAGCCATGAAATTCAGCTAAAGGCGTATCGCCGTGGTATTTTGGGCTACATGGAATCGCAATTGTCCCGAGAGTTTCTCCGGAAAGGGGTCGACCGGTTATTGGACGGTGAAGCCTGGGTGGAGCGCCATTTAGTCAACCCTCTGCTGCAAACGCTGCGCGAACAGAAAGGAAAGGAAGAATATATTGCGATGCCCGATCCTATCGGCAACCTTACGCGTCGCGAAATTGAGATCGCGAGGCTCATATGCCGGGGTGCAAGCAACAAAAAAATCGCGAATACCCTGAACATCACGGAAAGGACCGTGAAAGCCCATTTAACCTCGATATTCAAAAAACTGGAAGTCTTGGGCCGATTGCAACTTGCGCTTCGGCTAAAAGACTCGTTTTCGGAACGCCAATTCATACCGGCGGAAGACCCGGTGAATTTGGAATAACTCCGCACGAATTGAGCGATATCGTTCCCTATTCCGCTCGGATAAAATAAGAGGTATCTTTGATCGCTTGCGGCGGACGTGTGGCCGGCATGGTCAGGGCCAGTCCACCATTCTCAGGTTAGCGCAGGTAGAGGAGGGATAGCGGGGTGTTCGATAACAAGGTGTTAATGATTACCGGAGGTACCGGTTCCTTCGGTAACGCCGTGCTGAAACGTTTTCTGGAAACTGCGGTCGCGGAAATCAGGATTTTCAGCCGCGACGAAAAAAAGCAGGAAGATATGCGGATTGCATCCAATAATCCGAAGCTCAAGTTTTACATTGGCGACGTGCGCAATTATGACAGCATTCACGAGGCCATGAACGGCGTCGATTATGTATTTCACGCGGCCGCGCTGAAACAGGTGCCTTCCTGTGAGTTTTATCCGATGGAAGCCGTACGCACCAACATTCTGGGCGCGGAAAACGTATTGAATGCGGCGATCGCCAATGATGTCCGGCGCGTTATCGTGCTGAGCACCGATAAGGCGGTCTATCCGGTCAACGCGATGGGCCTTTCCAAGGCAATGATGGAAAAACTCATGGTTGCAAAATCGAGGATGAACAGCGGGACGGTTCTCTGTGCAACCCGCTACGGCAACGTGATGGGCTCCCGCGGTTCGGTGATTCCATTGTTTATCAGCCAGATCCAAAAAGGTGAAGCGCTGACCGTGACCGATCCGTGCATGACCCGGTTTCTGATGTCCCTGGAGGATTCGGTCGACCTCGTGATTTACGCTTATCAACACGGAAAACCGGGTGACATTTTTGTTCAAAAAGCGCCTGCCTCGACGCTCGAAACTTTGGCTCTGGCCCTAAAACAGCTATTCCGGTCGGACGCCGCAATCCGGGTGATCGGCACTCGCCATGGCGAGAAGCTCTATGAATCGCTGGTTTCCAGGGAGGAAATGGCCAAGGCCGAAGACAAAGGTCCATACTTCCGGATCCCGGCCGATAACCGGGATCTCAATTACGCGAAATATTTCATCGAAGGCGAAGTGAAGATTGCGTCGCTCGATGACTACACATCACACAACACCGAACGGCTTGGGGTCGAAGCGGTTAAGAAACTGCTGCTGAAAATCGATTATATTCAAGAGCATCTGCATGCTTAAAGTGATGACGATCGTCGGGACGCGTCCCGAGCTGATCAAAATGTCACGCGTGATCCACGAGTTCGACCAGTTTACTAAGCATATTCTGGTTCATACCGGGCAGAATTTTGACTATGAATTGAACCAGATTTTCTTCGACGACCTTGGTATTCGAAAGCCGGATTATTTTCTGCACGCCGTGGGCGAAAATGTGGCGCAAACCATTGCCCGGGTGATCGAAAAGGCGGACGAGGTATTAAACCGGGAGCGGCCGGACGCGGTTCTGCTCTACGGCGATACCAATTCGTGTCTGGCCGTGATCGCCGCGAAGCGGCGCAAGATACCGGTTTTTCATATGGAAGCCGGAAACCGCTGTTTCGATCAGAGAGTCCCGGAAGAATTGAACCGGAAAATACTGGATCATTTAAGCGATATCAATCTGGTATTGACCGAACATGCGAGACGTTATCTGATCGCCGAGGGGATTCCGCCCGAGCGGATAATCAAATCAGGTTCCCACATGCGGGAAGTTCTGGACTACTTCTCACCGCAAATCCGGCAATCCGGGATCATTGAGAAACTGGGCCTCGAGCCCGGAAGTTATTTTCTACTCAGCGCTCACCGCGAGGAAAATGTCGACTCTCCGGAAAATCTGCAAGACCTTCTGAAAACCCTGAGCGCTCTGGTGGCGGAATATGACTTACCCGTGATCGTGTCGACCCATCCGCGAACCGGGCAACGCCTCGAAAATTTCGGACCGGGGGAGCTGGATTCAAGAATCCGGTTTCTAAAACCTTTTGGATTTTTTGACTATGTCAAATTACAAATCGACGCTTTCTGCGTGCTGTCGGACAGCGGCACGATCACGGAAGAAGCCTCGTTGCTGAATCTGCCGGCGGTAACCATTCGCTATGCGCATGAACGGCCAGAAGGGATGGATGAAGGAACTCTAATCATGTGCGGGCTCAAGGCCGCACGGGTTCTGGACGCGGTACGGATCGCCACCCGGCAACATAGTGCGGCCGACCGCAGATTCAATGTCGTCCCAGACTACGAAGCCGGACCCGTGTCGAAAAAGGTGCTGCGTATCGTGTTGAGTTATGTCGACTATGTCAACCGCGTGGTATGGTCCAAATGAATCGATTCAAAGCGGATTCGGGATCCAAACGAACCGGGCTCACGCGGCGACGTGATCCAGAATAGACCGCGCGATCCGACTCTGCGTAGCGGAATCGAGATAGGGATGCATCGGTAAGCTGAAGACCCGACCGGAAACTCGTTCGGAACTTTCCAGGTTTCCTTGAATGCGGCAAAGATCGCGGTAGGCCGGTTGCCGGTGCAGCGGTACCGGGTAATGAACGGCCGTAGGCACACCTTCGGCTTTGAGCCGGTCCAGAATACACTCGCGATTCCCGATTTGCAGTGTAAATTGCGCCCAAACACAATTTCTGTCTTCGCGAACTACCGGGCATACGACGGCATCGGATTCGCCGAACAGATCGATATAACGTTTTCCAATTTCGAATCGGCGCTCCAATTCCCATTCGAACCGCTCCAATTTGGCCAATAACACCGCGCATTGAATCGTGTCCATGCGTCCTGTGACGCCGACGCGGACATGATGATACCGGGTCTCCTCGCCATGGACGCGGATCTCACGCACAATTTGACCGAGCCTGTCGTCACTGGTGAAGACCGCGCCGCCATCCCCGTAACAGCCGAGCGGCTTGCTTGGAAAAAAGCTCGTACATCCGATTGTCGACAGATTGCAGCTTTTCCGGCCCCGGTAGCTTGCTCCAAAGCTTTGCGCCGCATCTTCGATGACCGGGATATTGCCATATTTGGCCGCGATTGTATTGATTTCAACCATGTCGGCAGTCTGGCCGTACAGGGATACGGGAATGATCGCCCTGGTTTTCGGCGTAATCGCGGCTTCGATCAGCGGCGGATCGATGTTGTACGTATCCGGCTGAATATCTACGAAAACGGGAGTCGCCCCGGTCATCGCGATGACTTCGGCGGTCGCCACGAAAGTAAACGGGGTAGTAATGACTTCATCTCCGGCCTTTACTCCAAGGGCCATTAAGGCGACCAACAGTGCTTCAGTACCGGATGCGACGCTGATACAATGTCGTGTTCCCGTATAAAGCGCCAATTTTTCCTCGAGTTCCCGCATCTCCGGGCCCATAATGTATTGCCCATGGTCCAGAACCCCCTGGATACGGGAATCGATCCTATCCTTCAGTTCAGCGTATTGCACCTTGAGGTCAATAAAGTTAATTTTTGCAGTCATAAAAAATTGGCTTTGATTGAGTTTGAACGCGCATTCGCGCGCGGGCATTTTCCCATAACTGGGAGAGATCGAATAGCAATCGGCCGGCCGGGCTGGATTAGAACGCGTTCGGCCCAGTTACCAGGAGCAACGATCATTCGCGTGAAGTAGTCGCCGTTTTCGGAGCTATACTGCATGGAACCAACAAAAGAATAATTTATGCACGTACTGATCATTTCGCAATATTTCTGGCCCGAATCCTTTATCATTAACGACGTGGCTGTCGATCTGAAGCGCCGGGGCTACGAGGTAACGGTACTGACGGGCTTGCCCAATTACCCGCAAGGTCGAGTCTATGAAGGCTATCGCTGGCCCAAATGCCGGTTTGAGCAATACCGGGGAGTCAGAGTAGCGCGGGTTCCGTTGTTCGCGCGCAGAACCGGCCGCCACTGGCATCTGGTTTTTAATTATCTGTCATTCGTGGTCTCCGCGTGTTTGTTCGGGCCTTTTCTGTGTCGAAACCGGTATGACCTGATTTTCGTGTTTCAACCGTCGCCGTTTACCGTGGGCATTCCGGGCATACTGTTACGCCGGATCAAAAATATTCCGCTTCTATTCTGGGTTCAGGACCTGTGGCCGGAAAGCCTGTCCGCAACCGGAGCTATCAAGTCCGGGTTTTTGCTGGACAAGGTCAGCCGTCTGGTTCGTTTTGTTTACCAGCGGTGTGATCGGATTTTATTGCAATCCAGAGGTTTTACGGAGCCCACGACAAAACACGGGGCGAAACCGGAACGGATAATTTACTTTCCGAACTGGGCCGACGATTTTTACAAACCGGTTCAGACGCCCGAACTGCCCGATCCATTAACCCGGCAATTCAAAGGCTTCTCCATTGTTTTTGCCGGTAACCTCGGGAAAGCGCAATCGCTGGAGACAATCCTCCAGGCAGCGTTCCGGCTCAAGCAAACTCCCGAAATCCAATGGATTATAATCGGCGAAGGGCGGCAGAAAGCCTGGCTTCAAGAACGGATTCGCAACCTCCAACTGGGATCGTGCGTGCGTTTGGCAGGCCGTTATCCGGCGGAAGTCATGCCATCCTGCTTTGCAAGGGCCGATGCGCTGCTCGTGACCCTTCGACGCGATCCTATCTTCGCCTTGACGATTCCGAGCAAGGTCCAGTCTTATCTCGCCTGCGGGCGTCCGATCATCGCGGCCCTCGATGGAGAAGGCGCCAATGTCATTCGTGAATCCGGGGCCGGTTTCGCGGTCAACGCCGAGGATAGTCACGCCCTTGCCGATGCGGTCATGCAACTGTATCAAATGAACGAAGAACACCGGAGATCGATGGGCAGGAAAGGCTGCGAGTATTATAACGCCCACTTCAAGCGTGAGAACCTGCTCGATCAGCTCGAATCCATCATGTCCGCGGCAACGCGGGACCGATTATGCGCATCCTGATACTCGGCGGCGGCGGGATGCTTGGCCACCAATTGTTCGTTTCGTTGCAAGGCCGGCATGAGGTTCGAGTTACGTTGCATCACAAACTGACCGATATTCCGGTTCCGGGACTTTATCGGAGCCACAATGCGTATGCCGGGATTGACCTTCGCTTCGATGACAATATCGTCCGGGTGTTCAATGATTTTCGGCCCGAGGCGGTGATCAACGCGGTCGGTGTCATCAAACAGCGGGACGATGCCAAAACCGCGATTCCGAGCATCGAGATCAACGCCTTGCTACCGCATCGGCTGAGTCTGCATTGCGGGGATATCGGAGCTCGACTCGTTCAACCGAGTACCGATTGCGTTTTTTCCGGTAACCGTGGCAACTACGTAGAAAATGACTTTCCGGACGCGCAGGACCTTTACGGACGAACAAAATATCTGGGCGAAGTCGGTGAACAGCATTGCATTACCCTGAGAACTTCGATCATCGGCCTGGAATTATTGCACAAACAGAGCCTGATTGAATGGTTCCTGGCCCAGAAAGGCAAGATCAAAGGCTATCGCAAGGCCATCTATTCGGGATTCACAACGCTCGAAATTGCACGGATTATCGAACGGGTTCTGATCGGATACCGGCGCCTCGCCGGCGTTTATCATGTCGCCTCCAACCCCATCGACAAATATACCCTGCTTTCCAGGCTCGCCGCCAATCTGGACCGGAAGGACGTCTTGATCGAGCCCGACGATACCTTCGTCTGTGATCGCAGCCTGAATGGAACTCGCTTTGCGGCCGAGGCCCGATATCGAGCGCCGGACTGGGATATCATGCTGGATGAACTGGCGCGGCAGATCAGGTTACGCGCGGAAACGACTCGAGCCGGCGTCAAAGGCCGATTTTTGCATCAGGGAAGCTCTGATTAAATCAGAGATTCCCGCAGCGCGGGGATGTACTGCCAAAATCGGGCGCTGCAAGCGTCTAATTTGTAAAGCAACTCCAAATCACATTGGCGGGGTTGACGACCGCTGAGAAATCCGGGATGGATTTATTCAGCGTTCTTAGCCGTTCGCCGAGACCTGTGCCGGTCTCATCCATGAGCAAAGGACCGGATTGAAGCCCAGCCGGCTTCTGACCAACCAGATGCATCCGAGGCTCTGCAGAATAAAACCAGCCGTCAACGATATCGCGGCGCCTTCCATGCCCAATACCGGCATTAGAATCAGGCTCGACAGCATAAAAAAACCCAGTGCGAACATCGTTACCTTCTGGAGTGCCGCGGCATGCCCTGTCATCCATAATAAATAACTCACGGGTCCGACGAGCAGGTTGGCCATATGCCCTCCCAGCAGAATATAAATCGCGGTAACGGCGCCGCCGAAGCCGCTGCCGAAAGTGGCCAGCAGAGGGCCGGGAAGGAACAAGATGGCAAGAACAACCGGGAGCGCCGCAATCCCCGCGAGCCGGGTGGACTCGCCGTAGGTTTTTCGCAGCAACGCATTGTCATTTCGCGCGTCCGCGTCGGACAGCCGCGGTCCAATGATTCCCATCACCGCTATGATCGGAAAATTTACGAAACCCGCCAGTTTCGAGGCGGCAGCGTAATAACCAAGCTCCGCATTACTCACATAAAAAGAGAGTAAAAACACGTCCAGCGTCGAAAATCCAATGTTCGCCAATGCAGTGGCCAGCATCGGCAGGGCATGCCGGCAGCGTTGGCGGATCGATGGCATCTCGGTACTTTTTTCTGCGGCCGCGCGCCGCAGCAATAGCCCGGTCTGCACGCAACTGGCCAGGGACGCCAACGCTATTCCCGATACGAGCACAGCCTCCGAAACATAGACCGACCACAGTTCAACGGACACCAGAAATAAACCGAACAGCAGCAGGTTCACCAGTACGTTCTCATAGACCGCCGCCCAAATAACCCGGTGGCTGCCGCGTATAAAGGCAGCATTCAGCATCAACACGGTATGAAACGGAAGTGCGAGTGCAAGCGAATACGCAAGCCTTGGCAACGCGAATGTCCAATTCTCGGCATCAGTCCATGCCCTGAGGAGAAGCAGCAGCAGCGCGATAACCAACGATGTCGACAGAACCACGGAAACGGATTGCCGGTATAAAACGCCGGGTTGAAGGCCGGACGGCTTGGTTTTGATGCGGGCAGCCAGCCGGAGCAGATCGATATCGAAGCCGAGCCGCGCCAATACTGAAAGAGGAAGCAGAGCGCTCATGAACAGCGAAAAAACTCCAAAGTATTCCGCTCCCATGCGCCTGGATAAATAAACCGATAAACCAAAAAGAATCACGCTGCCGGACAGCTTCAATCCGAAGCCGATAATAGCGTCCAAGGTCAGGCTGCGAGCCATCGCCTATCCCGTCCCGGTGCGCGGAAAGTACAGCGCCTTCTCAAAACCGCTCCCGCGCAGAATCCACGGTGGATTTATTCAGCGTTTTCCTAAACCGATGGCGAGGTTTAATGGAAATTCCGAAAGGTTCGATCCTGTTTTTTCGGGGCGAAATATACCGTGGGGCATTGCAGTTTGGCCGATACTTGTCGTCAGGTGTCGCAGATTCTACAACAGCCGGTACCCGTTTGCGCTCGGAATGTTTCGTCTGTTACGGGTTGTGGCTTGCGGATCGCGAAATACCGTGGTCCAATTTGATCATAAGGCGGGGTTTTTCCGGAACTGAAGGTCGACAACGACGTACCTCCATCGTGGTGAACTTGTCGAACCATGAACGGCCATTCGTTTCGACAGGCCCAGAAACGAACGGTTAAGCCCTTAATTAATGGCGTTGTTATATGGGTTCGGGGAACCCCGCAAATGATTAGCACTCTAACGCATTGAGTGCTAAAATGTTGTCCATGAAACCTACGGGAGGACCCATTTCTAATGAATAACGCATTGGCGTTGCCTAAAAATTTGTCGGTTGGTTCGTTCGACCATTATCTGGTCAGCGTGAACCAGCTACCCAAACTCAGCACAGAAGAAGAACACCATCTCGCGGTTCGCTTTCGTGAACAGGGTGACCTGGATGCCGCGCGCCAATTGGTCATGGCAAATTTACGTTTCGTGGTTCATATCGCCCGCGGATATCACGGATATGGTCTTGCGTTGCCCGATCTCGTTCAGGAAGGCAATATCGGTCTGATGAAAGCGGTCAAGCGTTTCGACCCTGCGGTCGGAGTTCGGCTGGTTTCATTCGCGGTGCACTGGATTCGCGCGGAGATTCACGAATTCGTGATCAGAAACTGGCGAATCGTCAAAATCGCTACCACGAAGGCGCAACGCAAACTGTTCTTTAACCTTAAAAAATCCAAAAAGAGGCTAGGTTGGCTCAATGCGCACGAAGCCCATGCGGTTGCGATCGACCTCGGAGTCAAGGTTGAAACAGTGTACGAAATGGAAAATCGGCTCGACAGTCACGATCTGGCATTCGATCCGCCGGTTAATGGAAACCAGGACGAATCGGGAATTTATTGTCCTTCGAGCTATCTTGCCAACAAGGCCGAGGACCCTGCAGCGACGCTCGAGAATTCCGATTGGAACCGGTACGAACAGACACGGTTACACGATGCGCTGGCGCGGCTGGATGATCGTAGCCGCGATATCCTGGCCAGCCGCTGGCTGAACGAGGAAAAATCGACGCTGCACGAATTGGCGGACCGTTACAGCGTATCGGCCGAGCGTATCCGCCAATTGGAAAAAAATGCACTGAAAAAACTTAAAGCAGCGATCGCCTGATTTTTTAAATTTCATTCGAAAACGAAACGATCGCTCAGAAGACAGCCGCCGACGGGCTGTGAGACTCGCGGGAAAACCATGATCGAGCCGCTATTTCCGCGGCTCGTCGGGCGGCACGCCTATTTTCTACCCATCCGCTCCACCGGGTACCCATTCTTTACCCATCCCATCATTCCGCCTTTCAGATTATAAACATCCGTGAACAGCAGCGCATTGAGTATGGCCGCCGCGGTTGTACTGCGGACACCGGCGCGGCATACCGCGATAATCTTTCGTCCTTTATAGCCCTCATATTCGGCCATTTTGGCCGCAAGCCTGTTCAACGGGATCAGTACCGATCCGGGGATGTGGCCCAACTCTCCATTGAACTCGTTCGGTTCCCGGACATCGATGACCAGCGGCGGATCGAGGCTGGCAATCTGATCCCGCACCAATTTCGGGCTCATCTGGAACGCCTTGTTCAGCTCCGCGATAAAAGGGTAATGGATTTCGCTGTCGTCGATATCGGTCGCATTGACCGACAGCACTTCCTGGATCTGGTCGGGAAGCGGAAGGTCCAAAGACGCCATCATCTCGATATATTCCCCAGGGGATTTATTCGCAATACGCGGATTGTGACGTTTTTCGTGACCGATTGTCGATTGTTTGTTGCCCCGGTAATCATGACCGGGAAACAACAGTGTATCGTCGGACAATTTTAACAATTTATCAGTAATACTGTTATATTGCTGCGCCGAATTGCCTGAACCAAAATCCGTTCTTCCGGTTCCACCAATCAGCAAACAGTCGCCGGTCAGCACCCGGTCAGCTGCGATCACACTGATGCTGTCCGAAGTATGACCCGGAGTATATAAAATTTTGAGGCTGAGATTTCCGACCTCGAGAACGTCACCATCATGAACATGAATATCGACGTTTGGCTGCGGCGCGAAGACGTGCCGGACCACTTTAGCGTCGGTCAATGAACTCATTTCAGCGCATGCTGAGCGGTGATCCGTATGCGTATGGCTGTCCAGCACATAGTCCAACCTCAGATCGCGGTATGCCAGGATCGCCAGGTAACGATCAACGCGTACCGTTACCGGATCCACGATTAATGCCCGTCCGGTTGCTTCGCAGGCGATCAGATAGGATTTACAGATGCCGTTATTCAGTTCATGGAATATCATTACGAGACCTCGAAAGAAACTGAGTCAAATCATATCGCTCCCCGTAACACGAAGGAATTCAAAAATTACCGGCAATCTATGTTCAAAGTCCTTCCGGTTTGGAATTAGCCGTCCCATTCGTAACACCGATTCCTCTACTGATTGGATAGCCTTCGCCATCGCGGCAATCGGCTTGTTGCCACCAACGACCGCTGTCCGCGCTTGCCGACCGGCCGTGGTCCATCAGATTTTACTCCTTTAGAATTTGATTCGGTTATTCCCGCTTTGGAACCGGCCGAATTTTATAGCGGAGCGGCCGGTTTATCCCGATGACTCAATAGCGACGGTTGATGGATACGCTGCTTACCGAGTTCTTTGCTGAAGTTGTAGCTACTGTCATATGAAGCGTGCGGGTCTTGATATTGGTTGGACGAATTCATCCGGGAGCAAAGGCTCAAAGTTGAACCAGTCGCGACATTAACATTTCTAGTTGGTTCTGCTACAATACCGGCCCGCATGAACCGGAAGAATTTTCAATTTTCTTTCTAAAATCTAAAAAAGATCTACACGCTGGCGTAGCTCAGTCGGTAGAGCAGCTGATTTGTAATCAGCCGGTCGGGGGTTCGAATCCCTTCGCCAGCTCCATAAAATCAACAAGTTGTAATGGTTTTGTTTTTTTAACCAAGTAAATCGGGGTTACGCCGGGGTTACAGTTGGCACAAAAACCCCGGCCTTAAGCCAGGTTGGGGGAGTCATGGCGCCATGGCCTTTAGTGTTTTAGCATGCGGTGTTCCCTCCCATCCGCGCGCGGGAATGTGCGTTTACAACTAACCGACGTCGGTTAGTTGGTTTTCCCTCGAAGAAGGAGCGGCGGGTTATAGATCGAACGGTTATAATGGATCAATAGCACGGTCTATGCCGTAGCTGTACGCCATTATCCACGAATGTTCTACAAGGTTGGCACAGTTTTCAACATGGTAAAGTTTCTTATTTCTTTTTCGAATAAGTACGCCGGTGCCGGTCAGTCGGAATCGAGGGCGAACAGGGTCAGTAGTTCGGCTTCTGAATCGGCGATTTCGGATTTCAGGTCGTCTATACGTTCCTGATGGGTACGCCCCAGCCAATCCTTGATGCCGTTATCGGGTTCGTGGGTAAATTGGCTCAATTGGTCGCGTGGTTTGGTAATCCGCGCCGTGATTCCGCGAATGCGGAATTCCGCCAGGCGCCGACACGGCGAACTGCAATATTTTGCGAAATACCGGCTTTTTGGGTCGGCGAGAACTGTTTAGTACAGATCAGACAGTAGTTTGCGAATTCCACCAGGTTGCAAGTGCTTGATTTCGCAGGCGAGAAAATCTGGCTGGGGCGTACGTTGTGGAGAGCACTTCGAAAACTTAACCGCTACCCCCCCGGCAGCGCTGGATGATCTCGCCCACGATCCGCTCCGACGCGTGTTCACGCTCGGTATCCAGAAGCCTTTGCAGGCTCGTGACCACGAGACCCATGCATTGACGAAACTCTGCCTCGGTCAGCTCGTCCGCGCAGCGCTTCAACACGGCGCCCAATCGATCAAGTTCATTCATTCTCGCGGCCTGTGACCACAGCCAGTTTCTTTTCGAATGCGGCCTCCTGTTCATGGCGGATCATCGTGCGGCTATCAAAGCTATTGACGATACGTATCGAGGTTGGCTGCGGCGGGTCAGCCAACACAGCTTCGACTGCTTGCAGTCGCTCTCTAATCTCCATCAGCTCCTTGCGCTCCTGCTCTCGAGTGCCCACTACCAATTGGGTCACGATCTGAATGATCTGTTCGGAGGTCAGCTGTTTGGCGCCGAATACCTTCCGGTATTCTTCGAAGACGAGCGTTGATAAATCGGAAGGGCTCATGACGCGCCGTAAGCAACGCCAGTCAGCACGGCCACAGCCGCCGGGTTCTGAACCTGCCAGTTCGCTTCCAGTTCGGCCCTAAGACAAACGGAATCAGTCTGATATAGACTGACCATCTCCGCCGGCGCTTCCGGTGAATCCGCCATCGCCAGGGAGGTTTGACCGGATTGGTCCAGGCGCACGCTACCGGTCGCGAGAGCGATCAGGGAAGGATCAATCAATGCAATCTGTCCGCCGTCGGTGTCTCTCGGACTCGAGTGCGAAGTAACCAGAGGAATTCCGAACAGCGAGCCGCCTCTCGGCCCGGCATCGATGAACGGGAAAGATCCGCCGCTATCGCGATGCAGAGCCAAAACGGTTGCGGTTACGGGATCGGTGATGAAAACCGAGGAATCCAAACTACCTTCGAATTCGGCAATCAGGAGATGGAGATCCATTTCCGGCTGGCCGGTCGATGGAATCGGAGTCACGCCAGAGGTGATGGACGCCGGCATTTCATCGACGACGCCGGCATTGGAGCTATCGATAAAGGTTACGTCCAGCGTTTCGCTCAAGGCTCTTTGCAGATCGCGCTGTAATGCGGCCTCGGTGATGTTGCCCATGGTGCGCATGGCTTCGGCGGTCACCACAACCATTGCCGAGACTTTCAGCGTTCGAAGCGTGCTGCCGGAAAGGGTCGGTTTGCTGAGTGGTTTTGGCGCCGCTTGAGTGACCCAATAACCCGAGACGCCGGCGGTCATCGATAACATTCTGATATTGAATTCAACGCGGCGAAGACCCAATTTTCCAACGACGCTCCCGGCCAACACTTGATCGAAAAACTGTTCCGCCGCAACGCCTTGATCGGGAGTCAAGTCCGCGGTTCCCAGCCCACTCGCCTTGATGATGCTTTGCGCCGGCATCAAGCCCCAGCGCGCTACTGCGGCGCTTTCGAGATCAGGTCCAGCCCAGCCCAGACTTTTAGCGATCACGCTGCGAACAAAATCACGGCCTTGGTTCTGTTTGGTAACGTAAGTGGGTTGCATGGTTTGATAGAGAGTTCCAATTCTATTGTCGGTAGATACGATACTTCGATCTGACCGGAAGGGTCCAGACGCTTACCCGCGCGAATTCTCCGAATCCAGCAGATAAGCCGCCAAATCCTTGAGCCGATAACGAACGGATCGGGATATGCGAAAAAAAGGAATAGGCGCATCCACACCTCGCCGCATCGCAAAGTGTGTGCTGACCTACCTAATAGATGCGCCGCCGCCGCTTCACAAATCGAGTCATCATAGGAGATCCAATGCCCCTGGGCCGTGAGCCATTCCCGCATGGCGCCGATGCGGTCCTCGAGATCAACGCCGTTACTGCGTAACGGTTGACCACAATGCGGGCAGAATCCTGCGGGATCTTTATTCATTGTTTTTTATCCCGCGCGTAACTGGCGCGAGCGGCCAGAAAGATTTCGCGTTCGGTACGCGGCCGTTCGGGTGGCGGCCGCGGTGCGCGGGCTTGACCGGACTGAAAATCGTCTTATAGATTGCCGCTGTCGGTCTACATATCCTGGATGCATTCGGGAGTTCTCCGGTTTGGACGTATGTCATGAAGCCGCGGCACGCCAGGGAATGTTCGCGGCAATGATTAGCATGTTGGCAGCGATCGCACGGCGCGGGTTCGGGAACGACAAAAAAGGTAAGGTCATCGTCATCCACCCGCGTATTTTACGGTAGCTCGCAAATCGACAAACAGCGGAACCGAAACGCTCTTAACAAAACCTTCAGCGCCAGGCGCAACCGCAAGATCGGGTCGGCACCGGTTGTTTCGATCACCAGCTGGTACTTGACCTTCGACTCATTCATGCGCGCGGTTCAGAAAATATCGTTTCACGTCCGGATCGGTGCGGCATCTCTCGAGGGTTTCCGCGATGATCTCCGAATCGAATTCCTGGATGCTGAATAGCCAGGCCAGGATTTTTTGTTCGTCGGTTTTCGAGAGTGATTCCGGTGCTGGATTGTTTTTGGTTTCGGGTTTGAATTTTGGAAATGTCATCGTAATGACTACCCAATTTTGGTGGACAAGCTCTCGGCTGCGACTGCGACAATTGCGACAATTGCGACACCAGCATCAATTTGTCGCAGAAGTCGCAATTGTCGCAGTCGCAACTTAGGCATGATTGATTTCCCAAACATTGTTTTTTCCCGGTCTAATCCAGCCGTGATCGAATAGAA
>JBGTCG010000122.1:0-13767 GCA_041748915.1 Methylococcales bacterium | reverse complement strand
CCCCTGTGCGCTAAAGCTTTGCGGGTGTTTTTTCGTCAGCAAATTTTGCTGGCGAAGGAGACCCGATGAAATGCAGGTTCCATGAGGGTTTCAGGCGAATCGCGATCGTGTTATCAACAGATTAAGTGAACGGCTTGGGAATACAGGAACTCCGGACCGGACATTTCAAGCGGATGTTTCTCCGATTCTCGATCGCGTTCGTGTCGGATGGAATCCAACGTGGCCGGCATACCTTGTGAGATGACCCATTCTTCATGGACTTGGAATCTCCACTCGTCTGGAAGGAAGTTAGCTTCGGCGTTCGCTAGCAAAGGAGACTGTTTGACCGAATGAGATACAATGAGTTGATTCTTGGCCCTTGTCATCGCGACATAGAAACGGGCTAAGTCTCGAAATTGCTCTTTTTCCGGCTTGAGTGGGTCGGGGATGATTCCGTCATTACAATTGACAATAATCATCGTATCGAACTCGAATCCTTTGGTGTGTTCGAGATCGGAGAGGTATAGGTTATCGTTTTCGATGGTAATTGTACCGTCGAGTACGGATATTCCGACTTTCTCGCCGAACTTCTGGATCTGGTACAGACTGTGTCCGCAGATTGCCAGACAACCTTTCTTATCCGAGTCCGTCGTCCCTCTGAGGTATCCGAGCGCATGTGCGATTTCGTCTTCCAGATCGGCCGCATGGAGCATCAGTGGTGGCGCCGCACTGAAATTAGCGTATTCAGGATCCAAAATCTCGAAATCGACCGATTCGAGCATTTCCTCTGTTAAGTTTTTTTCGAGGACTTCGAACGCGGCCTTTAGGGTCTCCCGGCTGTTGCGATAGTTTTTCTTGATTGCAAGGGTATTACCTTGCGACATTTCAATCCCCGCATTACGGAAGTTTCGATGCTTCGAGGAGACCTGCTGTGCCGCGTCCCCACAGAAAAACAGGCAATTCTCCCCTGACCCGGCCAGCGCCCGAATCATCTCGCATTCGATCGTGCCAAAGTCCTGGGATTCGTCGATCAGAATGCAGCGATACCTCGAATTGATGCGGTTCTTGTACTTATAGAGCGCGGTGGAAAAGCCCAGATAGTCGGTCACTCCGATGTCGCGCATCTTCTTTTCCCACGCAGCAAGGCCGTCGAGCAGATGCAGCCGAAATTTTCTATCCAGCGGATAACTGCGACCCGTGCGCTCAATATCCAGATAACGGTCTCGTCGATCGGGCGGTAAGGCGCTTCGAATCCAGTCGAATTCCTCGCGTATGTACTGTTCGGCATTGACACCGCGGGCTATCAACGAGTCGTGGACGGGCAGCAATACCTGCGCATCGTGGTTATTGAGTTCGCACCGATAGAATTCCCGCCAAATCTCGTCAATGTGCTCCCGGCTTTTCCAGGTTACGTCATCGTAGATTTTTTCGTTTTGCGGCTCGTACTCACGCAGCAATCGTTGGCATAAACTGAAGAAAGCCATCACATCGATTTGTTCGCGAATATCCGGAATGCAGGCGGCATCCATCATGTCTTCAATTAGCCGTGCCAACGGCCGGTTTAGCGTCAAGATCAGAATCCTTTCGTTTGGGTACATTTCTGCAAGGCGTATCGCACGCTGAACGACGATGCAGGTCTTCCCTGAACCTGATACCCCGATTAGCTTCGCGGGCCCTCCGAAGTCACGCTTGACGACTGTTTCTTGATCGGGGTGTAGGAACAGCATCCAGTCCATGTAGGCAGCAGTTCGCACGAAGTATTCAAACACCCGTTGGAATCGCGGGTCCCCGGCGTCGAGCGTCTTGATGGTTTCGCTATCAGCGAGTGCGGCGATTTCCTCTTGAGTGAGATCTGCCGCAAACCGGGTTTCACCGAGAAACAGCTTCAACCGATCGAGTGCCTCTTGGCGCTTGTCCTGACGCAACAGCACAAACACGTCGTAGGCGGCAAACGCTCGTTGGCCGTCGACTATCTCTTTGGTGATGTTGTAAATTTCAGTCTCGTCGTGAGTCGACTCGAGGTTCTCGAATTGGCGAACCAATCTCCGTGGGATGCCATCGATCAGGCGTTCGAAATAGTCCTCCGGCAATCCTTCGAAAAGCTTTCCCCGAGCAAGGCCCGATGGTCCAGAAGGTCGGTCTTCCGAGGTACCGGCGACCGAGGACATCTGCACGGTGGTCAGCTGATTATTTTCGTCTGCGATCAATGTTTTTCCGCGGTTACGGGTCAACCAATCATCGCAGTCATCATGAGACCCGACAAAGCAGAACAATACGATGCCATTATCCTGGATTGTGATTAGGCGAGCGAAACGGATGAGATCGTATTTCCGACACTTCTTGATCCGATCTTCTCCGTGATGGGTGGAGTTTAATCCGGCAAACGGATCGTCTTGGTTTGTTAATAGACGCTGGAGTAAGGCGTTCACCTGCTGTGCAGCCTTGTAGAAGCGTCCGCCCCTTTGGTTAAGGGCCCCGAGGCTCGGCATAAAATCCTTGTAATGCGTGTAGTTCACTGTTCACCTACCTTCGTTAAAATCTGACTTCGCCCCTTGCAAATAACGCAAATTCGCACCATAGGCCATCCACTGTTGGCCGCATGCACCAGTTCCGCGAGGTCGCCTAATCGACTCTGCCCTGAACTTCAAGACAACACAGAACGGATCTGATCGGCAAGCGCTTCTGGCAGCTCAGTGAGCGAGGACCTATCGACCCGCCCGTCTATCGGCTACTCCCGCGATGGTGGCATCGATCCCGGGCCGTTTGGCTTCGATCACCGCAACAAGTTCGCGGTCCAGAACCGATGTTTCGAAGTATAGCAGTATGATCCGCCGAGGCATGACGGGCTCAGGCTTGAATGAATAAGCCGCATTTTCGAACGGTCTGCGGCCGGTTCGACAGGAACAAAGGCATAGTCCGCTTGCAACGCCGTGTCCTCCAGCGCCCACGTAGCTGGAATAAAATCTATTCAGACAAAACGGCCGGTGATGTAATCTTCCTTCAATTGATCCTTTGGCCGGGTCAATAACTCTTTGGTTTCGCCGACTTCGATGAGTCTTCCGAGGTGGAAATACGCAGTCCGTTGTGACTCCCGGGCGGCCTGCTGCATGAAATGGCTTTTCTTTTTCCGGTGGTGAGGACGAAAAACGCCTTAGTCTCGTTCATGGGCATCGAGGCGATCGAACTTGAAGTCTGCCGGCAGCCGGCTGCGATACTTTCTCAGGCGTGCAAGAAGTTCGCGGGCTTCAGGTGTCTTTTCGATCTCAAGTGCGCGTGTTCCCGCGACATGGATTTCTATATTGTCGCCGTCCTTGAGCCTGAGTACTTCGACCACCGATGCGGGCAAACGCACGGCCAGGCTGTTGCCCCATTTTAAAACTTGCATCTTGTTCCTCCATCTCGATGGGTATACGAAGTTGAACTGTATATCTGACCGGCAGGAAACTCAACCATCGGACTTATCAAACGGTCAGCCGAATCGCTTCTTGGCGTGCATGAAGCGGCATGGAAGGGTAAGCGGCTCGAACCGACGTTTCGTTTGCCGGAGTTCGTCACCAAATGTTAGACCTGCGCGCAAAATCGAGCCCCGGCTCGAAGCTCCAGGGTTTACAACCACCCTGCCCTTTTGAATCGATAGTAAAGATAGCCGCACACAACCGCGACTACCCCGAGCGCAGCCGCATAGCCGTATTTCCACTGCAGTTCCGGCATGAAATCGAAGTTCATGCCCCATATCCCGACAAACGCGGTCGCGACCGCGAATATCGCCGCCCAAGCGGCAAGTCGTTTGGTAACATCGCTTTCTTCGATCGCGATCAGCGAAATGGTGGCCTGAATAGCAGTACCGATGGTATCGCGGATACCGTCTATGGACGTATTGATCCGGTACAGGTGATCGTAAATATCCCGGAAATATTCTTCAGTACCCGCACAGACATCCGGAACGCGCCCGCCATGCAGCTTGGCAGTGCCTTCCATGAGCGGAGTCACCGCGTGTTTCAATACCGTGACCTTTTCTTTCAGTTCATAAAGCCGATGGATATTTGCCCGCATCGGGGCTTCGGCGAAAATTTGCGTCTCAATCGTTTCCAGTTCGGTTTCCAGAGTGTCCAGCACCGGAAAATAGCAGTCGACGACAGCGTCCATCAACGCATAGAACACGAACGACGAGCCCTGTTTCAGCAAATGCGGTTCGCGTTCGCAGCGCGCACGCACGCCGAGGAATCCCGTTTGCGCCCGGTTACGGACGGACAACACATAATTGTGGCCGATAAAAACGTTGACTTCTCCGATGCTTAGTTCCTCACCGACCAATTCGACCAGATGCAATACCGCGAACAGGCTGTCCCCATATTCCTCGATCTTCGGGCGTTGATGGCCGTGCTGAGCATCCTCGACGGCCAATTCGTGCAGGTCGAACTCATGCTGCATTTTGGTCAGTTCTTCGGCATCCGCATCCTTCAACGCGACCCAGACGAAACAGTCGGGCCGGCTTACGTAATCACTGATCTCCTCGACAGTAATGTCGCGGAGTTTTCGGCCGTCCTGATACGCGGCGCAGTTAATCAGCATGCCAGGCTCCGTAACAGGGATGAACGACGTCCCCGCCTGGAAAGCAATCACCGCAAAGCCAGTCGTTGGCGACAAAACCGTGAACCTCGCTGTGCGCATGGTCCCGGTAAAGATTCTTCAGTTCCCGTTCGATTTGCGGGGCGAGTCCCGCCCGTAACGATTCCAACCCGTCGCCGACGCGCTTATAATTCGTTAAAGCCATCGAATCAGGAATTTAAGGTAAGCCAATCAGCGGGTGTGTGGATCGGTAGCACCACGGCGGCACGGTTTTTCAACTCCGCGTCCAGGCTTACCAAAGTACTTTCAGTATGCTGGGCCGTGGCCACATACACGCCGTCCGCGCCTCTCAAGAACAATTGGGTGGCAAAGCGGGCGGCGTTCCGGCTGGCATTGCGGCCCAGGGGGTGCAGAACCAACCCGAAGGTCATCAGCATTTTCTGGCCGGCGCGCATGCCCAGGTCCGCATCCCGCGTTTTGCGGGCAATAGCGGCGCTGACTTTGATCCCTGACAGGAACGGTTGATGGAGAGTCGCTCCCGCTTTCATCGCCCGCAGAAGAAACTCGCGGCAATCTGTATGGAACGGTTCGGCCTCGTCTTCCGCCGCGACCCAGATGCTGGCGTCCACGGTCAACATCAGCGCCGGTCGGCCTGAAGAATTTCGACTGCGCTGCGTGGGTCTACCGATTTTTCCGCAACCTCACGGCCAACCGACTGCCACTCCCTCAGCCACGCCTCCGCTGCCTTTTGGCGCGTCTCGTCGTTGCCGGAAAGGGGTGCATTAACCACGAGCGGAGCCTCCTCGTCCGTTTCGCCGACCCATTTCTGAAACAGGCTGATCGCCACATCTTTCACTTTGCTGCCGCTTAACGCGGCTTTGGCTTTAACCTGCCGGTACAGATCATCGGGGATAGCTATGGTCGCTTTCATAATAACAGGCTAACCGTATTCCCGTCTTTCCGTCAATCCGGTCGACAGGAGACCACCGCCGCCTGACACATGTCCCACAGTCCCTATCAATTTATGGTGGCGAGCAGTGGCGGATGTGGTGATTTAACGGTATTTTATCTCGTCAAATGCAACGAGAAGGAGAAGCTAATGGATGGTAAGTGGATTCGAAAACCCAAAAACGACGCGTCGGTTGTATTTGTGCACGGGATTCTGTCCAGCGGCGAAACCTGCCGGAGACATGCCAATGGTGCTTACTGGCCGGAGTTATTGAAGAGCGAGCCGGAACTCGAAGCTTGGGGCATTTACGTCTACACCTACGAAACCGGCGTTTTCAGCGGGACCTACAGCCTGAACGATGTGGTCGATGATCTGAAAGAGCGCCTGTTTAAATTCGACAAGGTTGCGGAGAGTCGACGCATCGTTTTCGTCTGCCACAGCATGGGCGGAATCGCCGTCCGGAAATTTTTGGTCGAGCGCGTCAATGACCTGATCGATCGGAACATCGAAATTGGATAGTTTCTGGTCGCCTCACCCTCCCTTGGGTCGTCTTACGCCAACTGGTTGAAACCACTTGCCAACCTTGTGGGACATGTGCAGGCTGATATACTGCGTTTTTCACAAAGCAATACTTGGCTTAACGGTCTGGACAAGGAGTTTCGGAACCTTAAAGAATCCAATAGATTTAAGTTGCGTGGCAAGGAGCTGATTGAGGATAAATTTGTCGTCTTGAAGAAAATTTTGCGCAAACAAGTCGTTGAGCCGTCCGCCGCAGGGCGTTTTTTCGGCGAGCCCTACAAAATTTCCGGATCGGACCATTTCTCCATCGCCAAACCGAAAGATGCCAATGCTGACCAGCACCGATCTCTTAATGCTTTTCTCGAAGAATTCGCGGGTAAGTCCACGGCACGGCAATGCGAGCCGAAATTGAATGGTATCGAAGCATCGGTGCCCGATAAGAACTACGGGGCCACTTCGTCAGGGGTCTGCTTACGAACGCCTGGCGATCCGCTGCCGCCGGACCATCCCACATACATACGGCGGGACGCGGACGATAGGATCGATGATGAATCGTCGGATTATGGCGAAACCTTTACTGTGAAGGCCGCCGAGCAAATGGGCAAAACCAGCCTGTTGTTGCGCTATCTGGCGCGTTGTGAAATCCTCGGCAAGAAAACAGCCTTGATCGACTTCCGGCCATTTTTGGACCAGCAGCTTGCCGACCTGAGAGTTTTTTTAACCCGACTTGCCGGCGCGCTGCTGGACAAGCTTGGTTGCAATCCGGCCTTGGCTAGGCCCATCGAGTCTTGCCACGATTTTACCGCCTTCGTCGGCAATGTAATTCTCCGAAATATTGATGAACCCATCGTGCTGGCGTTCGACAATGTCGACCGTCTCATCGATCAAGACTACCGCGACAGTTTTTTCTATTCCCTGCGCGAATGGTCCACCGAGCGGACCCGCGAATCATCGGCACGGGAGCCAGAAAAACGATGGCGCAGGTTATCCTTGATCCTGACGATCGCCACCGAACCTACGCTCTTGGTCAAGACTGCCTACATGTCGCCCTTCAATGTGACCGATTCCATGCGCTTGCAAGCTTTCACTGAAGACGACATAAGCCATATGAATCGGGCATATGGCAGTCCTCCATTGGACGAGTCAGGCATCAAAGAGGTGTTCGACTTGCTGGGCGGCCATCCATGTTTGACGCAGGGGGCGTACTACCGGCTACTCGGACGGAAACCCATGACCATCGGGACGTTAACGGCGAAGGCGATCGCAGACGATGGTCCGTTTACTGAACACTTGCGAGCGAAACACCGTCGTCTGGACAAGCATGCGGAGCTGGCGAACACATTCAGAAACTTACTGCGATTTCAAACGCAACCTTCGCAATCGGATTTTTACCGGCTGCAGGCGCTGGGCCTGGTCAAGTTCGACGATTCCGACCGTATCGTGCCCGCCAATCGGCTCTATGCGAGGTTTTTCGAACGGGTGCTGCAATGAGCCAGGGGCTCAAGGTCGGCGGCCCCGTCGATGCACAGCAGTATGTCTATATCGAACGCGAAGACTCGCGGTTGCTGCAATTATTGTTGGAGGGAGAATACGCCAATGTCCTGACCTCGCGACAGATGGGCAAGACCAGCCTGACGTTTCGTACCATGACTGCGCTCGGCGAGCATGGCGTTCGTACAGTCTACATGGATCTGGCCGCCGCCATGCCGACGACGCGCCGGGCCAATGGCTGCAACGCTTCTTCCGCGAAATCGTGGATCCCGCGATCGCCGCGCCCGTGGTGATTTTTCTCGACGAGATCGATAGCACCATCACTCGGAGGCCCTATACCGATGGATTATTTACGGCCATCCGCGGCATGTACAACGAGCGCGCGCTATACCCCGTTTATCGCAACTTCACCTTCAGCTTGTTGGGCGTGGCCAGTCTAAACGAATTGATCAACGACCGTCGCACCACGGCCTATAACATCGGCGAAACTTTAGGCTTGCGGGATTTCGACGCCGAGGCCGACGATCTCTCGCCGCTGGCCCTGCAGCTTGCCGACGACCCGGACCTCGGCTGGGGTTTGTTGCGGCGGGTGCTTCATTGGACTGGCGGTCAACCCTTCCTGACCATGAAGCTGTGCCGGCAAGTGCGCGACAAAAGAATCGCCGCCACGGACGGGCGTGGATGCTCTTGTCCGGCGAGAGTACAGCTCGCTGGTACGCCTGGAAATGGAGGAAGTCCATTTTCAGCAGATACGCGATTTCGTGAAGGGCCGTTTCGGCGCCGCGACCGAGAGTCTGGATCTGTATCGGCTGATATGGGAGGGAGAGCGTGTGCAGGATCACGCCGCGCAAGCCTACATCCAATTGAAGTTATCCGGCCTGGTAAAGCGCGACGGGGACGGCTTGCTCATGGTGCGCAACCCCATCTACCGCGATTTGTACAACGGGGACTGGATCGACGGAACCGAACCCATGCAGGCCCTGAAAAAGATCAAGGGCCGCTATCGCCGGGTAAAAACTGCCTTGTGGTTGGTGAGCGCCGCGGCCCTGATCCTTCTGGTGGTGTTCGGTTTCCGCGAGTGGCGACTGCGCCAACCCATTCACACCGATGACGAAGCCTACTGGGTCGAGATCAAGCCCGGCGGCTTCTGCATGGGGTCGCTGCTTCAGGGGCAAAAGCTCGATCCCAGGGACCCATGTGCCGAGGTTCCGGTCGAGCCTGACGCTACAGCGGCTGAAGCACCGCCTCACTGGGTGGAGATCAGGACTCCTTTCCGTCTCGCCAGATATGAAACCACTATCGAGGAATTCGAACGCTTTGTTTACGACATGGGGCGTCGCCCTCCCCCCGATTATGGTTTCGGCGAGGGAATGTCGGATGAACAACGGAACAAGCTGCCGGTGGTCGGCGTGTCCTGGCAGGATGCAAAGGACTACGCGGACTGGGTTTCCCGGAAAACCGGCAAGCATTATCGCTTGCCGACTGAAGCGGAATGGGAACATGTGGCCCGGGCGGGCACGGAGACGCCGCGGCCCTGGCTGGGTGGATTGGAGGCGACATGCTCTTATGCCAATGTCTTCGATCAAAAAAGTCGCGAGGAGGTCGAGAAACGATATTTCGATTTGCTGCCTTGGGAAGCTTTTCCATGTGGAGATGGTTATCCCGTAACCGCACCTGTGGGGAGCATCTGGTCCAATGATTTTGACGTGTACGACATGTTGGGAAATGTATGGGAATGGACGGAAGACTGCTGGCACGACAATTACCAAACTGCGCCGGAAAATGGTGCGGCCTGGCTGGAAGCGACCGAAGGCGATTGCGGCCGGCGGGTGATCCGCGGCGGTTCCTGGGGCAGCGATCCAGTGAACCTGCGCTCGGCCGGCCGCTACAGGCTCTACCCAGGCCTCCGGCTCTACGACCTCGGCTTCCGTCTCGCCCAGGACTTATAGCCCTTTGCGCTTTGTTCTTTTTCCCTTTGATTCCGGCTCGAAGGGCCGGAACGATTTTTTTGGGGTACCCATGAAAGACATCACGCCAGATTGGTAGGGCGGGTTAGGCGCGCACGGCGAAAACTTACCGGATTCCGCTTTCCTGTCCGCGCCGTAACCCGCCAAGGAACGTTGCCGCAGGAATCCAGCGCCGTGCGGTGGGTTACGACGCGCATCAAGGACGGGGACCTAACGACTAGAGTGGGAAAGCGCGTGTAACCCACCCTACCCGTCGAAGCGGCTTTTACCCACAACAAGCGGGCCACGCTGCAAAAGGCGAACCTGCGCCTGGAAGTCGCCAAGCACCTATGGCGGGTGGCCCTGGAGCTTCGCTCGGTTGCTTTGCGCCAGTATGAACACGGCGCCCGGTTGATGGATGAATTGGGCCGGCAGCTCGGCGGATGGCTGCGCAGCCTTGATAGCCGCAACTCGCGTCCATGAAACGGCTCGGCAATCTTTGGCAGCGCGTGGTCAGCTTCGACAACCTGCTGCTGGCTTTCCCCAAGGCGCGTCGCGGCAAGCGCCGCAGACCACCCGCCGCGGTTTTCGAACTGAATCTGGAAAAGGAATTGCTGGAATTGCAGCGGGACCTAATTTCCGGCGACTATATTCCGGGCGAGTATCGGCTGTTCTCCATTTACGAACGCAAGCCCCGTCTGATTGCCGCGGCCCCGTTTCGCGATCGCGTGGTGCACCACGCGCTGTTGAACGTGATCGAACCGCCCCTCGACCGCCGGTTCATTTTCGACTCCTACGCCTGCCGCGCCAAAAAAGGCGTCCACGCAGCAGTCACGCGTTACCAAACCTGGGCACGGAGCCATGCTTATGCGCTCAAAATGGACATTGCCCGGTACTTTCCGTCGGTCGATCATGACCGGCGAACCTGCGCTCGGCCAACCGCAACAGGAACAACCCGGACAACAGGAACAACAACCTCGGCTTCCGTCTCGTCCATTCCGCCTGTGATTGCCCCGAGCTGCCGCATTCACGGATCCGGCGGATGCGGCTCCAGGCCTCCATGAGCCCGTTTCCCGGCCTCGCACGGATGGGAAAGCCAACTTGACAGTATGCATCTGACATTACTACGATACATACGCATGAAGACCCGCGTCACAATCTCTCTGGACCCCGAGGTCCATGCCCGCGCCAAGGCGATGGCGCGGGCGCGCCGCACGACCGTGTCCGGCTTGATTGAGGATTTTCTCCGCTCATCCGAGGCGCCTGGCACCGGCGTTTCGCTGGTCGATGAGATGATTGGGTGCGCCGAGTTGCGCCCCGTGGAGCCCGGACGCGATCCGCTGTACGACGCCCTGCACGGTCGTCACATTCAAGGCCGACGATGAGGATCCTGCTGGATGCCGACGCACTGTTGGACGTGGCGCTTGCGCGCGACCCGTTCGCCGTGGACAGCGCGGACGTACTGCGCTGGGCCGAAACGGGCGGCGCCGCCGCCGTGGCCTGGCATTCCCTGACCAACTGCGCGTACCTGCTCAAAGGCGGCGGACGGCCATTTTTGGAACGGTTGTTACGTCTCGTGGAGGTCGCGCCCGTAGCGACCGCCGATGCGCGTCACGCCTTGGATCTACCGCTGTCCGATCTGCAAGATGCGTTTCAGGCCGCCGCTGCGCTGGCCTGGCAGGCGGATGTGATCGTCACTCGCAACGTTTCCGATTACCGTCGTTCGCCGGTGCGCGCCATTTCGCTGCGGCTTTTCTCAAGCGCACAGCAACCTGATTCGTATGAACCCCTTCCGGATCGGCAAATCGGCCCGTCGGTACTCCGGGTGTTGCAGGCCAATAGGATGCTTAGAATGTTGCGGTCTCTAACAAATCAATATAGATTCCAGATTAATTTCAGTAGCATACAATTATTAAATTTAAACGTTACCAGCAACTTTACCAGCGAACTGCTCCGTTACTGGCTTTGAACGAATCGAGGGTTGAAATAGGGACGCCGTCGCGTTCGGTCTGCCCGTGGGTTCGACTGTGTCCGCTTAGGCGTTCGGCTCCGCGGCCGCGGGGATACATAGTCCCGAGACCCCCGGGCCGCCCGCGGTCGCCCTCCGGCCCGCCCGGATGTAAAAGTTCGATAAAACGAACAACCAGGTTCGAATTTTCGATAATTCGAATATGCAGTTCAAAAAAACGAAATAGAGCGAGGGTCACAATCGGCTGGCGTGCCGATCGATGAGCGCCCGGCGGAGCGAATCAACCGGCCGGCCAATGTGAGGTCAGCGCGGCCAGATTGTCGGCGATTCTTGGTAGTGAATAGACGGATCTGACTATGTACGCCTTTCCGAGTCTCAACCCGAGTCGCACAGCAAGGGAAAGCGGAGGATCAAGGAGCGTCCGTCAACTCCAATCTCTTTTCAATTCGTTCGATTCGTAATTTCATCGATCGTAGTTCGTCGCGGTCTGAGGCATCAACCGTGATTAGACTAGCCAAGGATTGTTCGATGAGACCCCTTCTTAAATCAAGTCGGTTAAGCGCATCGCGTGTTTCCGTTCGGAAAGAAAGCATATCGTTTCGTAAATGCCGAAGCTGCTCCAGGATCAGGTTTTCAACGTTTTCTGTCATATTGGTGTCCCAGAAAGCGTCACGCGTGACGAAAATTCAATTGTTTTCCGCTCTGGAAGACTTATATTTCAGAAACGCCTCGTCACGATCACCATTCGCGATCGTAACGAATCGTTGCGCTGTCTTAAGATCGCGCCGGGCGTTTCTTAGCGCCTCATTCAGGCGGTTGCTCTCCGCATTCAGTTCTTTAATTCGTTCTTCGAGTATTGCGATACGCAAAGTCTGGTCGTTTATGGCGGGACCGGCTAATCGCCTTTGCTGCCGCTTGCGCTCTCTGTATTCCCGTTGCCGTTCTGCATGCGATTTTGCTTGTCCGGTAGGCGGCCGACCTCGGCGGCGAGGTAGTGTTACTTCTGTAATGGTCTGATCATTCATAAAACGTAACGTGACGAAAAAAGGAATAGCCCTAACAATTATAGTCACGCGTGACGCAAAAAGCAATAAAAATGTCACGTCACGAAAAATAGCCAGGGTGAACCCGGTTTGCCAGCGGTCGCTGGCGGTGACGCAAATCAGGAGCCGCCGGCGCCAGGATACGCCCCACGCGCGGCAAATGGTTCGGCAATACGATTGGGGCGCCGGCGCGTTCGGTCTGGCCGGAGAAGCTAAAAACGATCACCCAAACAAATCCCGCTGAATTTGCGCGAGTTGATTTTTCGGCAGGGAGTTCAACAACCCGAGCGCAATATCCAGAGTGGTTCGGTACGGCGGGTTCAGGTTGTGCTTGACTGCCAATGAAAACACGAAGCTCGCGCTGCAGGTGGCGCTGTTCGTGCACTGGCAGTATAGGTCGGTTACTGTGCCGGAAAGTTTGTTCCTTGACGTGATTAAAGCCTTCTCGTCGCAGTGTGGGCAGTTTACGCGCATGCAGGTCTCCTCTGCCGCGGGAATATAGCATATTTCGAACGCGTAATCTTCAGGGAATCGTTTGTTTTTCATGTCGTTGTGGTTGTCTTCCAACGGCGCGTTCGACGCCGAGACCGAGAAGATCGGCAGTGCCGAAACATCCGGGCCGCCCGGCCGGGGCGCTCCGCCGTTCGGAAGCAAATCCGGCTAAATCCTTTATCGAATCCGGACTAGGAATGGCGGTAGATTGGCTGCTGAATAGGTTCTTCCGGCAAATGCGTACTTACTGGTCTTCGTACGAGTCCAGCTCGGATAATGCATCGGCGAGTTTTTTCGCGAGAGAACTGATTTGCTCGAATCGCTTTTTATGGGCGGTTTTTCGTTTGGGTGGTAACTCCTGCTTCACGCCGTGAACGATACGGATTAAGTCCGATATTCGGTGCACGAATAAATCAGCATCCGGAAATTCGAATTGCTTGGGGATACTAATCAGCCGGGGAAAATCAGGCGAATCAGACATAACGCCTCCCTTTGGCGTCGTTCCCCTAAGAAAGGCGCCACGCCGGCCGGGTAAGGGTGCCCGGTTTTCCCCCGTCGGGTAAGGCGTGGCAATAGGCAGACTTTACTCGAAAACGTCTGAATTTTCTTCGTTACTCGGTAACGCCCTTTAGGGCCTTAGGGCCGTAACGCTCAATCCAGATAACGTTCTTGTTCGGCCGATGACATGCGGCTCAACAAACTGGATTCGGCTTCTTGAAGCAACCGTTCGAGAATGGCTCTTTGCGTTACGCCGTAATGTTTGGCAAGCCGTTCCAGTTGCCGTTTGCCAGTAAAAAGAATCGCCAGGTT
>JBGTCG010000121.1:0-9888 GCA_041748915.1 Methylococcales bacterium | reverse complement strand
GGCTTTGCGAGAATCGGATGGGCGTCTTACGGTTGTCGTTTTTACCTCTGATAAAGAGCCACAAGGTCGAGAATAGGAAAAACAAACGGCCTTTTTCATTAATCGGAAAGGTACTCAAAACCCGATGAATTGTCAATTCTGCTGATGATTGATGGAAAAATAGGATTTCAGAGTGTTGGAAATGCGCAATTTAGCCGTTATTTGGACGCATTGTGGCATTTTGGCGGGATGATGGCCGCGTCGGAGAGTCGGTTGCGGACTGAACCGGTTAAAGCAGGTAGTGGTTTCGAATCAGGCGGGTTTGAAGCGATCGTAGGCCTGTGCGGGTGATCGGGGCGGGTGAGCGCCGGGATGGGAGGCGCGAACGCCAGTACAGGAGGTGCTGGCTGGACAGCCGGCGAAGCAGGGACAGCGCCACAGTGAGGACAGTGTTCGAGGTCGATATTGAACACCCGTTTACGAAAGCCATTCCCTGGCTTTCGCCCGTTGGGCCGGCGTTCGCCGTTCAAAACCCGCTCCCGGCGGTTTTGTCAGCAAGCGAGCCCAGCTGATTCGGACAGGAGCCGATGAACGGGGCTCATTGTCTCCTACAGCCGAGGGGTTCTGGTCGTTTTTCTGGTCGCCCGGAAGGCAATCTCGGAACGGTATTTGGCATTCGGCGCGAGCACGCCATAGAAGCGAATCAGGTTGAGTCTGGGGCGGGGAACTAAAGCGGCCAAGCGTTGCATGAATTCAAGTGGTGACAGCACGATATGGGTAGTCCCGTCCTGGTACGGGCTTTTGAGTTGCAGCACGACGTCGCCGGCGCGGTTGTGTTTAAGCCGTTCGTTGGCAATCGCCGGACGCGGGCAATGTAGCGACACAGGCGTTCGAGTGGATTGCGCTGATTGGCGGCACAGCGCACGTCGGCATGCAGGCTAAAGCCGTGTTCGCCGACACACAGCTCGGCGGTAGCCGGCAGCGCTTGCGTGGGGACGGTTTTCAAGCTCAGTACTTTCTGGCCGGCCCGGGGGCCGAGTGCGATTCGGTAGGTGCAAGCTGCTGATTGCAGGGGCGCCAGAGCGAGATCGGAATCGGTCTCGGCCAGGTAGGCCATGCCCTGTTCTTCAATATGATACCCTTTCCGGGTTAATAATCTGATGAAATACTTCCGTGTATTTCAGCCTTCGGGTCGCTTCGCGGTCCTAATTTGCTCCCGGCAAATTAGTCATAATCCGTTTGATGATCCGAGCAAGTAGGGCCTGCATCTGCTCGGCGGTCGGTGCACGCACGGGTTGGAATACCGGTATGGCGCCATCGATGCGATAGACGCCATCGAGGAACCGGCAATGTAGATGTATATTGAGGCTATTCCGGGCTATCCCTGCCCTTCACCCCTCTGGGGCCAGCCTGCGGCTGTTCAAAATCGCTCCCGGCGATTTGGTGGCGGCCGAGCCGAAGCGCTGGATGAGGGTAACGGCACCGGTTTGCGCGTTTGTGCGTTTCAAGCCGGCTTGTTGGACCAGAAAGATAGCAATGGCGCGGTTGATCACCTGCAAGACCGGCGAGAGTAGATCGGGATGGCTGGCCAACCTGTAACCGGTAGTTGGTCGGGTTATCGAGTGTCAACCGTCCCTGGTGCCTGATCCCAGTCCGGACTTCAGCGCTGCGCGATCCTGCTCCGCTTGAAGTCCAGCCAATCCATCCTGATTTGGCGTTCGTTACTTGGTCGCAACTCACCCTGTCCGGCCGTTCGGCGTGCTGCGTTTGTCCAAAGGACAAACGGTCACGCCTCACCCCATTGGCGAACGGGAACTTGGGGGATGACATGTTCCACCAAATGGGCTGCGGTCTGCGCCATACGCCGGTGAATTGCAAGGCATTACCCACCGGACACTGAGCAAACTGTTACGGGAGATGGAAGGACATGAGCTTGTCGTTCGCAAGGATTACCAAGAGATTCCTCCGCGAGTGGAGTACAGCCTCTCGCCACTTGGTAAATCGCTTGAAAGCGTTCTGATAGCGATGCACGAATGGGGAGAAAAAAACAGTTCAAAAATTTCCTGTAAAACAGAAAGGTAATGAAGGCGATCTTAAGGATTCGGAATTGAAAAAATATGTATGATTGTTATTTATTCGAACACCGGGAGGGTATCCAAAGGCAATGAGCTATTTCTGGTTTTCCCTTGCGGCAGTGTGTGAAATTGCCGGTTGTTTTGCTTTCTGGGTGTGGCTACGGCTATCGCACAGTCCGATGTGGCTGCTGCCGGGCGTATTTTCATTAATCGTTTTCGCGTGGGCGCTGACCCATACCGAGGCCGCTCTTGCCGGAAGAGCGTTCGCGGCTTACGGCGGCATCTATATCGTATCGTCGCTGGTTTGGATGCGCGTTGTGGAAAATACATCGCTGGTCGTCAGTGATTGGCTGGGAGCGGCTTTTTGTTTAATCGGCGCAATCATAATCTTAACGGGTCCAGGTCTTTGGCCGAATGATCATTAAGGCGGTTAACCTGCCGGTGTGAACAAATTTCGTCACGACACGCTGTTAGATCACCGAAGACCCGGTCGCTTCCAGACCGCAAACACTGCCGGGAAAACCACCAGCACCATGAACAATGCCGATGCGATGCCGCCGACCATGGGCGCCGCGATTCTCTGCATAACATCGGTTCCGGCGCCTGTGCTCCACAGAATGGGTACCAAACCCAGTAACAGGACCATGCCGGTCATGAACTTCGGGCGGATGCGCCGCGCCGCGCCCTCTACAATCGCTTCGGTGAGGTCCTCATAGGTATTCAACTGGTTGTTCGCGGCACGTTCTTGGGTACTCATTCCCAGATACAGCATCATGAGGATGCCCATCTCGGCATCAAGGCCGGCCAGGGCGATCATGCCCACCCACACGGCGATACTCAGATTGTAATCGAGCCAAACTAAAAGCCACACCGCGCCGATCAATGAGAACGGGATCGCTAGCAGGATGATTAATGCTTCGGCAATCGAAGCGCGGTTGAGATAAAGCATCCCGAACACAATCAACAAAGTCAGAGGGCCCAGGATTTTGAGCCGGGCCTTGGCGCGTTCGAAGTACTTGAACTGCCCGGCCCAGGCGATCCGGTAACCCGCGGGTACAGCAGCCTTTTCATTCACCACCTGCCGCGCCAGATTGACATAATCGACGATGCCGATGTCCTTGACATCCACGAATACAAAGGCAACCAGTTGGCCGTCTTCATTGCGCAGCATGGGCGGGCCGGTCAGAAACTCTAGTTCGGCCAATTGACTGACCGGGATCTGCGCCCCGCCCGGCGTCGGCACCAGCACGCGTTTCAGAATTTCCGGATTGTCGCGGAATTCACGCGCGTAGCGCAGATTGATGCCGTAGCGCTCGCGCCCTTCGATGGTTTGCGAAACCGTCTCGCCGCCAACGGCGGCTTGGATCACGTCTTCCACGTCGCCGACGGTGAGACCATAACGGGCGATTTTGTCCCGATCAATCTTGAAATCGAGAAAGTATCCTCCGGTCAGCCGTTCGGCAAACGCGCTGCGGGTAAAGGGGCGGGTCCTCTTGTCTGCCTGGAGCGCGCGTTCGATGCGGACCGCGGTAGCCTCAATTGCCGGCAAATCATCGCCGAAAACCTTGATGCCCAGGCTGGAACGGATGCCGGTGGCCAGCATTTCCGTGCGGGTCTGGATCGGCATCCACCAAATGTTGGGCATGCCCGGAAAGCGCATTTTTTCATCCATTTCTGCAATTAAAGCATCCCTGGTGAGTCCTTCGCGCCAAAGCTCTTCAGGCTTGAGTGTAATCACGGTTTCAACCATCGACAAAGGGGCCGGATCGGTGGCGCTGGTGGACCGGCCGATCTTACCGAATACCCGCTCCACTTCCGGAAAAGTCTTCAATTGACGGTCCATGGACTGAAGCGTTTTCCCGGCTTCGGTAATGGACAGGCCCGGTAATGCGGTGGGCATATACAAAATACTGCCTTCATTCAGCGGCGGCATGAATTCAGTACCGAGTTTGAGAAAAGCCGGAATGGTTGCGAGCAGTGAGAGTATGGAAAAACCGATCACCCACCAACGGAAACGGATCGAAAAGCGCACCACCGGTATATATAAAGCGACCAGTCCACGGTTGAGCAGACTTTTATCCCCCCGGATCCTGCCGCGCACCAGGAGCACGGCCAGGGCGGGTGTAAAGGTGATGGCAAGTAGCGCGGAAAACCCCATGGAATAGGTTTTGGTGAATGCCAGGGGCTTGAACAGCCGTCCTTCGGTACCTTCCAGGGCGAATACTGGCAGGAACGCGACGGTGATGATCAGTAATGAGAAAAAGATACTCGGCCCGACTTCCTGCATGGCGTGAATGATGATTTCGCGCCGATTGGAATCAGCGCCATCAGGCTGGCCTTCCAGACGTTTATGGATATTCTCGATGATCACGATCGAGGCGTCCACCATGGCTCCGATGGCCACCGCAATCCCGCCCAGGGACATGATGTTGGCGGTCAGATGTTGCTCGGCCATCGGAATAAAAGCCAGCAGGATAGCAATGGGCAGGGTTAAAATGGCAATCAGGGAGGAGCGGAAATGGAGTAAAAACACCAGGATTACCACAGAGACGACAATCATCTCTTCGATCAGGGTATGGCTAAGCGTTTCGATGGAGCGCTCGATCAAATCCGAGCGGTCATAAGCCGTCACGATTTCAATGCCTTCCGGCAAAGCCCCCCGAATCTCGCTCAGACGTTGCTTGACCCCTTCGATCACCGCGAGAGCGTCTTCGCCATAGCGCATCACGACGATACCGCCAACCGTTTCCCCTTCTCCATCCAGTTCGGCCAACCCCCGCCGTAGCGCAGGTCCCAGACTGACGGTCGCGACATCGCGCACTGACACGGGTACGCCTGCAGTGCCGGCGCGCAAGACGATGCGTTCGATGTCATAAGATGACTGAATATAACCGCGTCCGCGGATGAAATGTTCGTGACCCGCAATTTCCATAACCCGGCCGCCGACGTCATTGTTGGAACGGCGGATCGCGCGGGCGACTTCATTCAGGGAAATGCCATAGGCGACCAGTTGATTGGGATCCACGGTGACCTGATATTCTTTCTCGAAGCCGCCGATGGACGCCACTTCCGCGACGCCTTCGACCGATTCCAGCCAATAACGCAGCTTAAAGTCCTGAAGACTTCTGAGTTGCGCCAGGCTGTTTTGGCCGGATTTATCCACCAGTACATATTGAAAGACCCAGCCCACGCCGGTCGCATCCGGACCGAGTGTCGGCTGAACGCCTTGGGGTAAATCCGCGGCCGCCGAATTCAGATATTCCAGCACCCGTGAGCGCGCCCAATAGATATCCGTGCCATCCTCAAAAATAACGTAAACAAAACTCAGGCCCATAAAACTCTGACCGCGCACGAATTCAGCGTTCGGCGCCGCCAGAAAAGTTGTGGTCAGCGGATAGGTGATCTGATCCTCGACCAGATCCGGGCTGCGGCCGGGCCATTCGGTATAGATGATGACCTGCACATCGGACAGGTCCGGGATCGCGTCCAACGGGGTATTGATCAGCGCCCGGTAACCCCAAAACGCGCAGGCGGCGACCAGAAAAAGGGTCATCACCGAATTGCGGGCGCAAACCGCGATCAATCTTTCAATGGGGCCATTGGGTGTAGTTTTGTCTTCGTTCACCATTGGTCGATCCCCGCTTTGAGTTTGCTCTCCGAGGCAATCAGAAAGTTGCCCGAGGTGACGACGACGTCACCGGCGCTTAAACCTCCGAGTACTTCGATTAAGTCCGTGTTGCGAAGGCCTGTTTCGATTTTTCGCGGTTGCAGCCGCCCCTCGCCCAAATCCAGAAATACAATGCGGCTTTCGCCCGCATGGATTACCGCTTCCTCCGCTAACACCAGCCGTTCCCCCAGATCCACCTTCAGATTGATCTGGGCATACATAGCGGGGCGCAGAATGCCTTCCGGGTTGGGTAGTTCCACCCGGACTCGCGCGGTACGGGTGTCCCCCTGAAGATAGGGCTCGATAAACGTGACTTTCGCTGGAATCGAGCTACCCGGCATATCCGGTAGTGTGACCTGTGCGTCCATGCCGACCCGGACACGGGGCAGTTCCGATTCATAGATTTGTCCTTCCACCCAAACCGTCGATAAATCGGCAATGCGCAATAAACGCGCACCGGCTTTTACAGCGGATCCGGCCACGATATTTTTTTCGATAACGGTTCCGCTAACCGGGGATGGGATAGGCAGATACTCGGTTGCCTTGCCGCGTTGTTCCAGCGCCCGGATTTGCGCCAGGCCGATATCCCAGAGGGCAAGACGGCGTCGGGCAGCTCGTTGAATACTATTCGAGTTGGATTCGGGCCGCCTTAATGTGTCAAGATATTCGTCCTGGGCCGAAACCAGTTCCGGACTGTAAACGGTGAATAGCGTCTGCCCTTTGATCACCGGCGCACCCAGATAATCGGCGGACAGAGCGCCGATCCAGCCATCGAATTTGAGGCTGATATCGGTCTTCCGGGTCTCGTCATAGCTGACTTTCCCGGCCGCGCGGATCACTTGTGTAAGATGTTTTCTCTCCACCTTTCCTGTGGTCACGCCGATGAGTTGGCGGCGGTAGGGATCCACCTGGAACGTTACCGGCTGTTTCGAGGGTGGCGCCGTGTTGATTCCGGGCGGACTTTCCGGTTGGATGCTGCTCGGGGTCGCCGTGCTCAATCTCAGCCCTTTGCGGCTGGTCGCCATGTCAAAAGTCAGTTCGGCGCGCCCCTGAGACCTGGATTGGACCTCCACGGTCAATGGCCACGCGCTGTCCATCGGCAACTCAAACTGACCACTATAGATCCCTGGACTTTCGGTGTTGATTTCAGCCGGCGCAGCCATGGCCGGCATCGCGCCCATCGCCGGCATTTCGGCGACAGCGCTGACTTCCACGTCGGTAACCGGCTGGTCATCCTGGTTCCGGACAACGATCGTGATCCGGTTTTTACCGATTCTGGGCTTTTCAGGATCGATTCCCACCTGAACCTGGAACGGCCCGGCCAAATGGATCGGGCCCGCATTTTCGATCGGCACGGATTCGCCATTTCTGTGACTGAGCAGAACGATGCCTGTACCGGCGAGAGTCAGCAGGATCAGGATGAATGCCGTTAACCAGGCCTTCTTAGAATGTTTCATGGGCCATGCCTCCCGATTTGATCTACAACGGTCAATGGTTCAATGCTGCCCACCGCCCGCTCGAGCTCGGCCAATCGCTGATGCGCATCGGTCAAGGCCCGCTCCGTCTGCAACTGGGTTTGCATGAGATTTTTTTCAGAGCTGATCAGGGTTAGAAAATCACCGCTGCCTGCCTGATAGTCGGCTTTTGCGGCCTCCAGGTTTTCTTCGGCCAGCGGCAGCAACTGATTCCGGTACAGCGTGAGCACATGACGGCTTTCGTCCACCCGGTCGTAAGCGATCTGGACTTCTTCTCTAATCTTCGCTAATTGATCGATCTCATCCCATTTTGCCCGTTTCGACCTGGCGCGCGCCTCGGCCTCAAGCGCACGGCGCTTGCTCTGATCTAAAGGAATATTGATGCCCACGCCAACCGTGAAACGTTGTTCGGTTCTGTCCCACAGACTGTTGTAACCCGCCGTGAGATTGAAATCGGGATAAAAGTCGCGTTGAGCCAACTCGGTCAGGGTATTGAGCGCCCGGATGCGCGCCGCCTGAGCTTTGAGTTCAGGTCTCGATTGGTTGGCTTGGTCACGCAGTGATTCGGCATTGCCTGGTAATTCGGGTTCGGGCAGCCCTTGCGGCACCGGTACAGGATCATCGGGTGTGCGGTTCAGCAGCGTGTTGATGCCCGTCAGAACCGTTCGCCGTTCCCGTTCCAGCACGATGGCCTGGTGTTGAAGCAGATTGAACTCCACATCGGCGCGCAGGGCGTCCTGTTTGGTCGCCAGCCCGGTGCTGTAGCGACTGAGAGCAATGCTCTGGAATTCCTCCAACAGATCCTGATTGATCCGGTTGATGCGAATGGCCTGATGAATGAAATACCAGTCCGCGAACAACGATTTAGCCCGGGCCGCCAGGGCCAGCCGCAAGGATTCGATATTCTCACGGGCGCTATCGGCTTCATATCGCGCTGCTTCTCCGCGCAGGCGCAGTTTCCCGGGCCAGGGTATTGCTTGGGAAAGTTCTATTTGCTGGCCGAAATTGAGATCGGAAACCCCGACCGTTTGGGGCGCCATCTTGTAAGACAGACGAGGATCGTCCAGCGCCGAGACCTGATCCATACGCGAATTGGCGGCTTCCAAAGCCGCCTGCATCGCTGGCAGGGTAGGATTTCTGGATAATACCGCACCAACCAAAAGGATCGAAGACAGATCCGCATGGCCTTCAAAAACCGGGCTTCCGGATTCATATGAAAACGCGGGCATTGTGAACAGCAAAAGCACAACGACACAATCCCCGCGTGCGACCAGGGATTTTGAAATCATGAACACCTCCCGTAACTGAACTACAATGCGCCGCGCGCGATTAAACAGCGCGATGGCGCGTCAACAAGTGTCGAGCGAGAGGAATTGTTTAAATACGCAGGCGGTTCGTAACGAGATAAATCCCGGTACGAACGAAATGCGGGTAGGGTTGACGAGAGAAGGATATCGGAATCCGGCTAAATTCCGCGTGGGGTCTTGAGTGAATAGAGCAGAGTGCTACAGGGGGCGGTTGAGCCGCGTGCTGCAGGGCAACCTGACTGGCCGCTGACGCCTGGCCACCCACGGTAACATCCGAAAACATTTCAACGGAAACTTCGCAGCAGTCAGGAGTATGGAACATATCGTTATCCCAACCGCAACCGCCGCCCATTGCGCACCCGTCTGACACCTGTTCTCCACAGCAGCAGACGGAACTCGGCCGGCCATCCATCAGATCGCAGGCGAATACCACCCGGAGCTGCGATGAAAGACCCGTCAGTACGAATAGTACCGCGATAGTACGTTGAAACCAGGAGAACTGACGGATGTTCATTTTGGGGAGTCTATCCGCCGTTTAGGAATTACGCAAGACAAAGGTTTGACAGCACGACAAACAACTCTGAAAACAGTCAAATCGGTTAGGAACAAGATTTCCTTTTTCGCTCGTCGAGTTTGGGAAACGTTTGTCATGAAACGGGAGAAACCGACTGATCCAGTCTATTCACACCGCCATGCGCGATGGCTTAGCGCTGAAGTTAACATGGGCCTGCTTGGCGCGGATGATATCGTTGCGAACCCGGATGGCTTCGTGCACAGCGTTTAAAATGGAAGACAATCGATTGCCCATCTACGAAACTCAACCACTATGGACTGAAAGTCCATGGGTCGTAGGTTCAAGTCCTACAGGGCACACCAATGAATTCAAAACGTTAGCGCATTCTGAAAAACGCTCGATTTTCCCGGGTCAACCCAGGGTCAACTTTGAAAGTGTATTTAGAGTGATCGGCAGCGCTCTTAATAATCCTTAAGCTTAGGTCTTGTCGGGCAGACAAAGATCCTTCAAGGATCTTTGCGCCAACAGGGTAATGACCAGCTGGCCGGGCTCAACCTGAACCTTGACAGGTTTGCCGATACTAAATCCCGCCGCCTCCAGCCAGTACCCTTGTAAGCACACAAACGGTATGGGGCGTATTGCCTGGAAGGGCTGCTTCTTGTTCGGGGTGGTTTCGCGGTAGCCGCGCCGCACGTGCAGGGTTCTGATTATCATGAAAGAGATGCTCCGTGGTAGTTGAAGGGCGCCGGGCGCTGAAAACTGTACACAGACAGCCGGACTATTTACCCGAAGGCTATTGCATTATCCGACGCCCGACGTTAACCGGGAGGCACAAAAAAACCGCTGTCTGTCGGGTGCGGTTGTCCGCTGT
>JBGTCG010000120.1:0-23685 GCA_041748915.1 Methylococcales bacterium | reverse complement strand
GTAATCCGCCATATCGCTGTCAACCTGATCAAGAAGGAAAAATCCTCGAAAGTCGGCGTCAAGACTAAACGCTTGAAGGCCGGGTGGAACAACGATTATTTGCTTCGGGTGATTGGCGGAATTTAAGCCCGATTGCCCTGCTGAATCGGGCTTTATCGGAGTTTATTGGAGTTTTTCGGGGCTTTATCGAGTTCAAACGCAACCCGCAAGAAATTGCGGGCTGCCGGCGGGGGCCGGGATCGGTTCTGCTTTATCCGGTATTCGACAACGACCTGTCGCTTGACGACGGCAGGCCGTTTAATTTTCCGCCTGGATTTCTGGAACGACAGGAATTATCCAGATTTGACGGTTGGGCTCAATGACAAAAAAATTGCATTTCGGTGCCGTCGATTTCCAGTAGGTCGCCCGGGGTTAGTTTGATGCTTTTATCTGGAATCGGCTGATTGTTCAATTTGATCTGGCCCGCCCCGTCGAGGGAAGCGATATAAAACCCATCCTTCCTTCTTGCAATTACGGCAACACCCGTCTCAGGCTTCCCGAGCCGCGTTAAACCGCCCTTGAGTGAAACCACCCGGCCGATGTTTCGACCGTTCAATATCTGCAGTTGCCCGTCGATAGACGGAGACGACTGCTTCAGTTCATCGTTCAGGAGTTGATACTCAGTCTCGCCGGGCGATACCGAACTGTGCGAGAAAGGTGTTTCGAGCACGGCGGTGTCTTCGGTGAAATACAGAATATGCTTTCCAATGGAAATCTGGTCGCCATGTTGAAGCTTATGCCGAGTGATTTGAGCGTTGTTGACCTGCACCGGAAAATCCGTTTGTTTCGAGTTGACGACGCTCTCCTTGTCCCCGATTTCTATTTCCGCATGGACCGGTCCAACCGCCAAACTATCAATCTGGATCTCGTTTTCATCGCTTCTGCCGATACTGATCAAATCGCCTGCTTCAAATTGATACGCACGAATCGGTTTGCCGTTAAAAGTCAATGTCAGTTTTGCCATTCCTACCCTGCAATTCATCGTTAGGGACATGAACTTTAGAGTATAGACAGAATCCGGTTAACCGGTTAGAAACGAACGATTATTGAGCACGTCAGGATTCTGCGAGGCATAAAACTTGACCCGCTTCACCGCGTGGTCATTGACATCAAGAATTTCCATGCGATACCCGGACAGTTCCAGACTGGTGCCGCGCGCCGGGATGGTCTCGAGAAACTCGATGATCAATCCATTCAATGTCTTCGGTCCTTCGGTCGGAAAGGCCCAGCCGGTTACGCGATTCAGTTCCCGTAGGGTTACACTCGCGTCGACCAGATAATCGCCGTCTTTCTGCCGCTCGACATCAGGCGATCCGGATGCGATTTCACCGACCATTTCCTGCAGTAGGTCTTCGAGCGTAACGAGTCCCTGCACTTCGCCGTATTCATCGACTACCAGCCCGATCCGGTTTCCCTCCGCCTTGAAATTCATAAGTTGCCTGTGCAGCGGCGTGCTTTCGGGAATGAAATAGGTCTTGCTCATTTCTGAAGCGAGTGTCTTTTTGTCCAGCTCTCGATCATTCAGACGAGGGAGAATTTTTCGCAACGATAAAATACCAATGACGCGGTCAATGCTCTTTTTATAAATCGGAATTCGACTGTGCGGAATGGTTCTGATTTGCTCGATCAGCACCTCCAACGGAGCTTCGAGGTCCAGGCCCACGATTTCGTTACGCGGAACCATTACGTCCTCAACGGTTGCGGTTTCAAGATCCAGAATTCCGACCAGCATATTCTGGTATTTTTCAGGCAGGAGTGCATTGGCTTCCGCGACGATGGTACGCAATTCTTCCTTGCTTAATGTATCTTTTTTCTGGCTTGCCGGATCACAGCGAAAAACTCTGAGCAAAAGATTGCAGATTCCATTGACGATCCAGACGATCGGATAAAGTATCTTGAGCAAGGGCAAATAGACCCATGATGCCGGAAACGCGAGCCGCTCCGGATTCATGGCGGCAAGTGTTTTAGGCGCGACTTCACCGAAAATTAAAATCACCAGGGTCAATAACCCGGCTCCGATCGCGATCGCGGGTTCTCCGCCCACCCGCAGGGCGATTACCGTGGCGAGCGACGAAGCAAGAATATTGACGAAATTGTTTCCGAGCAGAATGAGTCCGATTAAACGGTCCGGACGTCGAAGCAATTTCTGGGCGCGCATCGCTCCGGCATGGCGCACCTTGACCAGGTGTTGTAGCCGGTACCGGTTCAGCGTCATTAACGCGGTCTCAGACCCGGAAAAAAAGGCGGAAAGGATAATCAATATACCCAAGACGGTAAACAGGACTCCCAACGGAATCTCGCTTAAAGATTCAGGAATGTTGTACTCCGATAGCGACGATATTTAGTTTTCTAAGCGCAGAGCAACGAATTGTCAAGTCCGTTGTGGAGTTGATTTTGAAAAATAATGATTTATTTCGTATCGCAACGGAGAGGCAACCTATTCATCGCGATTCCGATCGACGACAGAATTTTGACATATTCCGATATCGATGCTTAACTTGAGCTTAGTTTCGTTCAGAACCGAACGAAACCTATTCCGGCGCAGGACGAGCCCGCATCGTCGATGGAGGAAGACCATTGAGAATGCAAGGAACCTGGAATTCACATTTTTCGATTCCGCCAAGGAACCGTTACAGGGGCCGGTGTTTCCGGATCAGAACTTTCGTTCGGCATGAACGATTCTAGATTCCCGGCTTGACTCCCGCCTGGAAATCGTACCGGCGGGCAAACTTGGGATTCGAATAGTCTGGATTCGATCCCTTTCACTGGTAAGGGCACCTTACTATACCCATCTTATGAGTAGTTCATGAGCAGGAATTATCAATGGCGCAGATGAGAGTGTTTTTGACCGATTCGGATTCGGACCGGGCCAAACAGGTGGAATTGGTATTCGGGTTTCTCGAAGCCGATGTTGTCCGGAGCAATCCGGACCAAGCTGTGCAAATACTCGCCGACCAATCGTTTGACATCGTCATCGTGGGTTCGGGCATTGAAAAATTGGCTCTCAGCGTGAAATCGTTGCAGAAAAACGCGCCCGACGCAGCGATCATTCTCCTGGTCGGCAGCAGCGCGAGCAATCAGATTCCGAGCGCTGTCGAGGAATCTATTTTGTTGGAACTGGAATGGCCGACGACCTACCCGGTGCTGACGAAGGCGCTATTAAAGGCGCGCCAACACCGGGAAAAGAACCGGCCTGCCGGGTCGGCTCGTTCGGTCGAGTTATTCAGAAGCCTGGGGGGCAATAGCGTTTGTATCCAACAGGTCCGGAAATTGATTCAACAGGTCGCGGGATCGGAAGCGACCGTGTTGATTCTGGGCGAATCCGGCACCGGCAAGGAAGTGGTGGCAAGAAATCTCCACTACAATTCGCCACGCAGAAATAGACCATTTGTTCCAGTGAATTGCGGCGCGATACCCGCCGAACTGTTGGAAAGTGAACTTTTTGGACATGAAAAAGGGGCGTTTACCGGAGCTTTAAACAACCGCCAGGGACGATTTGAAATGGCCGAGGGAGGCACCTTGTTTCTCGACGAGATCGGCGACATGCCGCTCGCGATGCAGGTCAAGATTCTTCGTGTCCTGCAGGAAAGGAGCTTCGAGAGGGTTGGCGGCAACCGGACCATTACTTGCGACGTCCGGATTATTGCGGCGACGCACCGGAATCTCGAACTCGCGATCCGGGAAAACCGATTTCGAGAAGATCTATATTACCGGCTCAACGTGTTTCCGATTGAAGTTCCGCCACTGCGCAACCGGACCGAAGATATTCCGGTCCTGGTCGGCGATCTGATTGCCCGGATCGAAAACGAAAAACGCGGATCGGTCCGGTTGACATCGGCAACTCTGCAGGCGCTGCAGAAACACGATTGGCCGGGCAACGTGAGAGAACTGGCCAACCTCGTGGAACGCCTTGCGATTCTGCATCCTTACGGGGTCGTGGATGGCTGCGATCTCCCGGACAAATTCAAAAAATATGTCAACCCGTTGGCGGAATTCCAGGCCGGACAAGGCATTGAGCTTGTCAATGAATTGACGGCGCATGGCAATAATGGCGCAATCACACGACTACCCAGAGAAGGCATGGATCTCAAAGAACATCTGACGACGCTGGAATGCGATCTGATCAAACAGGCGCTCGATGAATGCAACGGGGTTGTCGCCCATGCGGCCAAGTTGTTGAAAATGCGCCGAACCACGCTGGTCGAAAAACTGCGGAAGTACGGTCTGCACCGCGGCGACGAGACGACGGTAATGTAATGCGACTACCAAGTTGTATGGTTCTGTTGGCATCTTTATTGCTTCTACTGGATTTTCCGAGTGTCGTCCAACATGGGCCTGGCAGTGGTCGAATCCGTAAGACTTCAAAACCATCAGCAATTACATGACGCGTTTCAGCTCTTTAATGAGCTATCCCAATCGCTGACCGCGTCTTACCATGGATTACAACAGCAAGTCGCCGATTTAAACAATGAACTTGCGGCCACTCGTAATGCCCGGCTAAAAACGCTGACCGAAAAAGAACAGCTCGCCAACCAGTTGCACGGCTTGCTGGAAGCCTTGCCCGGCGGCGTCATTGTAGCGGATTCATCGGGAAACATCAGTCGCCAGAACCAGGCTGCACGGGAATTGTTGGGGGAAACCCTGCTCGGAATGCATTGGAATGATGTGGTAAGCCAGAAGCTTGGCCAGCCAAGCGATACGCCCCTGGAACGCCGGTTGCCAGATGGGCGCTGCGTCAATATTCTGACTCGCCCGCTGGCCGATCATTCCGCCCAGGTTATCCTGGTGACCGACGTCAGTGAAGTGCGGATTCTCCAGGATCTGGTCAATCAACAAAAGCGCTTGTCGGCGATGGGAGAAATGGTCGCCGCGCTGGCCCACCAGATCCGAACCCCACTTTCCGCCGCGATGCTTTATGCATCGAATCTCAGGAATCCGTCGCTGGAACCTGTGCGGCGAAAGCGGACCGCGGCCAAACTCGTCGAACGGCTGAGAGACCTGGAAAGACAGGTCAACGATACGTTGATATTTGCGCGTGAGGGCCGTCTTCTGATGGAGCAAGTTCCGGTTTCCCGCCTGGCTGCAAGAATCTCCGAAGCGGTGGAGCTATTGACGGCCGATACCCGTGTTCAAGTTGCGATTGTGAACCGGATCGAACATGACGTACGCTGCTGTTGTAACGAAGAAGCGTTGATCGGCACGGTCTTGAATCTCGTGACCAATGCCCTGCAGGCGATGAACAATCAGGGAATTCTGGAACTCGACATTGCAAAATGGAACGACACCATCCGGTTGTCGGTTCAGGATAGTGGTCCGGGCATCCCGGCCGCCGTGAGCACGAGGGTATTTGAGCCCTTTTTTACCACCCGCACCAACGGTACGGGCTTGGGGCTGGCTGTCGTCGAAAATATTGTTCGCAGCCATCAAGGTCGGGTCTGGTGCGATACGCCGGTTCCTGTTGGAGCCAGATTCATGATTGAACTACCCTTAAATCAAAGTGAACAATTGTTGCCCGGTGGCGCCTGCCGGCACGGCAACGAGTCAGGAATAGGGTAATGATGAACCAAGCCGATATTTTGATCGTGGAAGATGACGCCCAGTTACGGGAAGCGCTCAGCGATACACTGGAGCTGGCCGGTTTCTCTATTCGAACCGCGGCCGACGGGCTGGATGCTCTGGAGAAACTCGAAACCTGCAAGGTACGCTTGGTTGTCAGCGATGTCCAAATGGAAAATATGGACGGATGGGCGCTCATGAAAAATATCGCGGTGCAATTCAAAGGCCTGCCGGTCATTCTGATAACCGCGTATGGGACCATTCAAAAAGCGGTAAAAGCGATGCAGGCGGGCGCCGTTGATTATCTGGTCAAACCATTTGAATCGGCCACGCTGATCGATCGCGTCTCTAAACATTTAACCGGTTCTGCGGGTCCGGATCTTAAGTTTATTGTCGAGGATCCGAAAACAATCGCGTTGTACGAACTCGCCAAACGGGTTGCGAAGGCCGAATCCACCGTCCTGATTCAGGGCGAAAGCGGGACCGGAAAGGAAATCCTGGCCCGTTTTATCCATGAAAATTCCTGGCGAGCCTCGGGACCCTTTATCGCGATTAATTGCGCCGCCATTCCGGACAACATGCTGGAAGCGATTTTATTTGGGTATGAACGCGGCGCTTTTACGGGCGCCTATCAGACAAAGCCCGGGAAACTTGAATTGGCCCAGGGAGGCACCCTGTTGCTCGACGAAATTTCCGAAATGGAACTCGGGCTGCAGGCAAAATTGTTGAGGGTCCTGCAAGAACGTGAAGTCGAACGGCTCGGAGGCCGCAAAGCCATCGACCTCGACGTGCGGGTATTGGCGACGACCAATCGCAACCTGCAACAGCAGGTTGCGGAAGGCGCCTTTCGCGAGGATCTGTTCTATCGGCTCAATGTTTTTCCGTTAACGATTCCTGCGTTGCGGGAACGCCGCGGCGATATTTTGCCGCTCGCGAAGGCGCTGTTACAGCGGCACCGGACGAACGGCAATCCATGGCTCGATTTTGGTCCAGGCGCACAGGAATACCTGCTCTCGTACGCCTGGCCCGGCAACGTCCGGGAACTCGAAAATATCATCCAGCGCGCATTGATTCTGCGCACCGGCGCAACCATCACCGCGGAAGATCTGGCCCTCACTATTCCCTATGCATCGGTTTCCGATGCCGCGAGCCGGGACCCGGCGAATGCGGCGGGCGGTCTCAGTGAAGACTTGAAGTCGGCCGAAGAACGTCTGATTCTTGACGCACTCAAGGAAGAAAACGGCAGCCGCAAGCTCACCGCGGACCGGCTCGGGATCAGTCCTCGCACGCTGCGCTACAAGATTGCGCGGATGCGTAAAGCGGGGATTGCGCTGCCGCGGTGAAAAAATTGCGGCCTGACTTTTGCTTGGTGCGTCTGAACGGTAACCAAATGACTAAGGTAAAATTATGAGCAGTATGGACGTAAATCAGGTTCTGGCGCAGATGAGGGAATTTGCGGTCCAAGCCGGCAAGGGGATCCAGGGCGGCAGTCAGCAGACCGATTTTGCCGATTTACTCATGAATTCGGTCGACAAAGTCAACGCGACCCAGCAACAGGCTAGCGGTCTTGCAACCGCATTCGAAACGGGCGACACCGACGCGAGCCTGTCCGACGTGATGATTTCGATCCAGAAAGCGAACATCTCTTTTCAGGCGATGGTGCAAGTACGCAATAAACTGGTAGACGCTTATCAAGACGTGATGAATATGCCGATGTAGTTCCGGGTCGGAGCGTGCTCAACGGCAGCGAAATGACGAACTTCAGACGACCGGGCAAGAAATCCGGAAATTCCGCTAGTCGAACATTCAGGAGTTAAATGCAGCAAAATAAACCAGGAACCGCGCTGGAAGCCCAACCTAACGGACTCGTGGCGGATAATGGCCATCCCGCGATCCGTCAGATCGGCAAGCTTCCGATCGCACGGCAGATTGGTGTGATGCTCGCTTTAGCCTTCAGCGTCGCGATCGGCGTTGCCGTGGTATTGTGGTCCAGGACCCCGGACTACAGCCTTTTATACGGGAATATCGCCGACAAGGATGCCGCTGAAGTGCTTGCGGCTTTGGATAGCTTGAATCTAGACTACAAAGTCGACCCGGCGTCCGGGGTAATCCTGGTGCCGGATGGAATGGTGCACGAAGCCCGGCTGAAATTGGCCGCCCAAGGCCTTCCGAAATCGGAAAGCATGGGTTTCGAGCTGTTGGAGAAACAAGCTGAATTCGGCGCCAGCCAATCCCTGGAAGCGGCTCGTTTTCAAAGGGCGCTTGAAAATGAAATCGCGCGTACCGTCATGTCGATCCAGAACGTGAAATCGGCCAGGGTTCATCTGGCGCTGCCGAAGCAGTCGGTGTTTGTCCGCCAGCGTAAAAAGCCCAGCGCATCGATCCTGGTGAATCTCTATGCGGGCCGGGCCCTGGAACGAAGTCAGGTCGAAGCGATTGTTCACCTGGTTGCCTCCTCGGTTCCGCAACTCGAACCCGGACAGGTAACGGTCGTGGACCAGCGGGGCCACATGCTCAACAGCCTCGAGCGCTCGGATGAAATATCGCTTTCGTCAAAACGGTTCGAGTATAAGAACCAGGTGGAAGAGCATTTGATCGAACGCGCCGAAAACATTCTGAGCCCGCTGGTGGGAGAAAACGGGCTCAGAATTCAGGCCACCGCGGACATCGATTTCACGATCATCGAACGCACTCAGGAACAGTTCAATCCTGAAATGCCCGCGCTGCGCAGCGAACAGATCCACGAGGAATCCAACCGGTCACTGGGCGCCCAGGGCATCCCCGGCGCCCTGACGAATCAACCGCCTGCGGCCGGAACGGCGCCCGAGCGGGCAGACGCGGTGAATTCGACGGACGAAAACGCGAACGTGCGCAACCTGGCCAAGTCGGCAACCCGTAATTACGAGCTCGATAAGACGATCAGCCATACCCGGCCTGCCCCCGGAATATTGCGGCGGTTATCGGTCGCGGTCATTATCGACGACCAGGCGGTAGTGCAGGACGATGGCAGCATCATCAAGAAACCCTATAGCGACGAAAATATTCTCCGCTTTACCGAGCTCGTCAAACAGGCGGTCGGCTTCGATGTCGCGCGCGGCGATCAGGTAACCGTAACCAATTCGGCATTCCGCGAACAACCGGTTCCGGAAGGCTTGCCGGCCGAGCCGATATGGGAACAAAGCTGGATGAAAAGTCTGCTGAAACAGATTGCCGCGGCATCGGTCGTCGCTTTCCTGATTTTCGGGGTGTTGCGCCCGGCCATGCGCGGGCTGATTGGCCGCGACCGGATCGCGCGCGACGCGGCGCCCGGATTGCAGGCCCTGCCGGCGTCGGCGCCCGCCGGCGGAAATCAGACGCCGGCCGGGAGCCGGATTTCCCAGGAAAATGAGGATCCCCTATTGCTGGAAGCCCCGCAAAGTTATGAAAAACGTCTCGAATTCGCCCGCAAAATGGTGGACGACGATCCCAAGCGAGTCGCTCAGGTCCTGAAAAACTGGGTTGCGAACGATGGCTGAAACGGCAACGAAGCTCGATAATACCGAGCGCGCGGCGGTGTTTCTGCTCGCCCTCGGGCAGGATCACGCGGCCGAAATTCTGCGCCACATGGGGCCCAAGGAAGTGCAGATCGTCGGCACTACGATGGCCGGGCTCGGCAGCATTACCTCGGACACCGTGAACAGTGTGCTTGAAGATTTCGTCGGCACGATTCGAAATCAGACCGCGCTCGGAATCGATTCGGACCAATATATCCGCAATGTTCTGACCGAGGCGTTGGGCGCCGACAAGGCCGGAAGCGTGATCGATCGGATTTTACTCGGCCGAAACAGCAAGGGCATCGAACAATTGAAGTGGATGGATTCACGTTCCATCGCCGATATGATCCGATTGGAGCATCCTCAGATCATTTCGATTATCGTGTCGTTGCTGGACAGTGACCAAGCCGCGGAAGTCTTGAGCTGTCTGCCGTCCGGAATTCGAAGCGACGTCATTATGCGCATCGCCACCCTCGAATCCGTTCAGCCGAACGCGCTGAAAGAACTGGACGATATCATGGAAAAGCAACTGGCCGGCAATTCCAACGTCAAATCCTCGACGATCGGCGGGATCGAAACCGCCGCGAACGTGCTGAATTATGTCGATGGTTCGATCGAAAGCGAAATACTCGATAAAATCGCCGAAATCGATCCGGATCTCGGTCAGAAGATACAGGACAAGATGTTTGTATTCGCCAACCTCGTCGAGGTGGATGATCGCGGCATTCAGACCTTGCTACGCGAAATTTCGACCGATTCTCTACTGCTTGCGCTCAGGGGTGCGGATGCCTCGCTCAAGGAAAAGATTTTCAGCAATATGTCGCGGCGGGCCGCGGAAATGCTCAAGGACGACCTTGTGGCGGCGGCACCGGCCAAGCTCAGCGACGTCGAAGCCGCGCAAAAGGAAATACTGACAATCGCTCGCCGTCTGAGCGAGACCGGCGAAATTTCCCTGGGCGGTGGCAGCGGCGATGAGCTTATCTAACGATTTTTCCGAAGCCGAACTCGGTAGCCTGTCACTCTGGGAGTTGCCTGCGGTCAAGGATACCCGAGGTCCCGCCAGGAACCGCGATGCGTGCGATCGGGATTCCGTTCCCGCGTTGCCCACCGTGGAAGAAATCGAAGCGATGCAGCGAGTCGCGTTCGAAGAGGCGTCCAAGCAGGGCTGGCAGGACGGGTATGAGAAAGGGTTGGAACAGGGACGACAGGACGGCTTTGATCAGGGCCGGGCCGACGGGTTCGCGCAGGGACGGGCGGAACTCGATCAAAAAGTCATTGAATTCCGGAACCTTCTTGAACTGCTCAGCGAGCCATTGAAAGAACTCGATCAACAGGTCGAGGAAGAACTGGTCGGCCTGGCCGTGGCGATTGCGCGGCAATTGGTCAGGCGGGAGCTGAAAACCGAAACCGACCAGATCATGGCGGTGATTCGGGACGCGGTCCAGGCTTTACCTTCCCGTGCGCGTAAAATCCAGATCTCGATTCACCCCGACGATGCCGAATTTGTGCGTTCGACATTGCGCGTCGACGACGCAAGGCCGCGCTGGGAACTGCTCGAAGATCCATTACTGACCCGCGGCGGTTGCCGGGTTGAAACCGAAAGTTCGCGGATCGATGCCACGGTTGAAAACCGGCTGAACCAGGTGATTGCGGCCGTATTGGGCGGAGAACGCAAACAGGACCATTCGTGAGCGCCGTTCCGCGCGACCAAATTTGTGACCACCAGAGGCGCTGGGTTCAGAAACTCAAGGACTGCCGTGCACGGCTACCCGGATCCCAGTATCCCGTCGTCGAAGGAAAACTATCCCGTATGGTCGGATTGACGCTGGAAGCGGTCGGTTGCCGCTCCGCAATTGGCGGTCGATGTCTGATCAAGAGCGCACTGGGCCGCACCATCGAAGCGGAGGTCGTGGGTTTTTCCGGAGAACGTCTGTTTCTGATGCCAACCGGCCCCATCCACGGTCTGGAGCAAGACTGCCGGGTGATTCCGACCGGCGAAACCTATACCGCCCGCGTCGGCGAGGCGCTGTTGGGACGGGTCATCGACGGCGCCGGATTTCCGCTCGACGGCAAAGGAGCGCTTCGATACGAGCGGGTGTGGCCGCTGAATGGGACCCCGATCAATCCGCTGGCCCGCCGGCCGATCCGCGCCCCGCTCGATGTCGGCGTCCGCGCGATCAACGGCATGACTCCGGTCGGTCGCGGACAGCGGCTTGGCCTGTTCGCGGGCAGCGGCGTCGGGAAAAGTGTGCTCCTGGGCATGATGACACGCTATACCGACGCGGACGTGATCGTCGTGGGCCTGATCGGGGAAAGGGGCCGCGAGGTCAATGAATTCGTCGAAAAGATTCTCGGCGATGAGGGCTTGCGGCGTGCAGTCGTGGTTGCCTCGCCCGCTGACGACCCGCCGCTGATGCGCATTCATGGCGCAATGCTGGCCACGGCGATCGCGGAATATTTCCGGGACAAGGGTCTTGACGTGCTGCTGCTGATGGACTCATTGACCCGCTTCGCGCAGGCCCAGCGGGAGATTGCGCTGGCGATCAACGAACCCCCCGCGACCAAAGGCTATCCGCCGTCGGTATTTGCGAAATTGCCGCATCTGGTTGAACGGGCCGGGAACGGGACGGCCGGAACCGGGTCGATCACCGCTTTTTACACGGTGCTCACCGAGGGCGATGATCAGCATGATCCGATTGCGGATGCCGCACGGGCGATACTCGATGGACATATCGTGCTCTCGCGGGAACTTGCGGAATCCGGACACTTCCCTGCGATCGATATCGAAGCGTCGGTGAGCCGCGCCATTACGGATATCGCGAACGACAGGCACTTGGAACTTTCCAGGAAGCTCCGAGCAGTTTTGTCGCTGTACCAGCGAAACCGCGATTTTATTAACCTCGGAGCGTATAAATCCGGTTCCGATCCCCGCGTCGATGAGGCCATCCAACATTATCCGGCACTCCAGACTTTTCTGCAACAGGGTATGAATGAACGGGTTACTTTGATGCAATCGTTGCAGCAACTCGAAGTCCTGTTTGGTGGAACCAATCGTAAACCGAACGTCGAGTCCGGTCGCGCGGGGAATTCCTTCAATCCGCCGCCGGTATAAAGTTTGTCCGGTTCCGGTCGATTCGAGAAACAGGGTATCCAGTCTCGATCCGGCAACGGTCAGCGCGCATTCCAACTAAGGTCGCCATTTTTGAAGCCTTGAATGAACTGAACAGAATTCCGTTCGTGAAAAAATCCATGCGCCTCGAGATCCTCGCAAGTCTGGCCGAATTGAAAGAAAAAGAGGCCATCAAATCCATGGTTGAAGTCCAAAACCAAAGAATCGCCGAGGAGCAGAAACTGAAACAACTGGTAGCGTTTCGGGACCAGTATCTGGAGGACTCCCGTGAAACCGGGCAAGGGGGGATCGGCATCGCCCGTCTGATTGAAACCAGAACATTCATGGACAAGATCGCTGAAGCCATCGAGGAACAAGAGCGTAGAATTCGCGCGGCGGAAAACCAGATCCAGAATCGGAACATTGAATGGATCCGGTGCCGCCGTAACCGATTAGGATTCGAAAGTCTGCTCCGGGACGAAGATCGTAACCAAGCCCGGATTCAGGATAAAAGAGGACAAACTGAAACCGATGAGCATTCGGCACGAAAAATAGATCCGGATAGTGGCACATAACATGCTGGTTATCGGAACACACTGACAGCATAACCGGAAAGCCGGCGAGGACAATAGCGCACGGACGCATTGCCGAAATCGAATGCTTTCCGCGTCTGATCTTGTGAGGCAACCACTAATTTCATTTGGGATTGCCGGTCCGCTGAGAAATCCGGGATCGATTTTTTCCATGTTTCCCTAGTTGACTCCAAACTGGTTTTTCACCGATTGTCAAGCAGAGGCAAGAATGGGCATTGAAAATCTAAAAGCTTCCTTCCTTCAAACCGCTCCGACCGACGGAATCAATGAATTTCAGTTCTCGTCGAATGCCGTCGACACCGCACAAGCAGCCGTTTTTTTCCAACACCTAGCGGAGCAAATGGCTGAAATGGATAGTTCCGGAGCGTCTGCGGCGAACGTGGATCATTTGCAAACCGACCTGATCGCGGCCGCAAACGCATTGCCGGGCGGCAACATTTTGCCGCCGCCTGGTATCGTGAACCCGCAGTCGGCCATTTCAATCCATGCCTGGAATGATGTAACTCGTTCCAGATCAATTTCGCCGCTGCCGGCCGATCAAATGCCGGTCACGCCGCGGATCGGAACCGAAACGATTCATCAAAGAGCGGGAACTGCGGGTAAGGACACTCCCTTTTCGCCGGATTTACACGCGCTCGAAGGATTGCCTGAAATCGACCCGGCGAACGCCGTTGACGTTGAAACGGAAAATCCGGACCTGAACGGTGTCGGCAAACTTGTTCCGGACGACATGGCGATTTCGAAAAGTGAATTAGCAACTATTCAGACCACGCCGCGCACTCAATTCGAATCCGGAAGACCCGCGGTCCTGACAATCGAAAGACCGGTCCATGATCCTGAATGGAAGCAGGAATTGGGCGATCGCATTGTCTGGATGACCCGAAATACCATGGCTGCCGCGGAACTGAAGGTAAATCCGCCGCAGATAGGACCGGTCGAGGTGCGGATTCAACTGAATAACGAACAGCTGAACGTGGTATTTGCGTCGCAAAATGCAGCCGTGCGCGAGGCAATAGAAGCCTCGGTCCCCCGTCTGAGGGAAATGATGGGAGCTCAACAAATGAATCTGATCAGTGTCGACATTTCGCATTCCTTTATGGATCAACGTCAACACCAACCCACCGGACACGGTGGCGGCCGGTCGCACGGTGAACCCTTCTCGAACCAGCCTTTCGTTGCCGAAGAAATCGGACCCGAAATGGCCGAACCCGGCGCCTCGTTCAAGAGCCAGGGGATGCTGAATTATTATGTGTAGCTAAAAGGGGGCGGGCCAGCGGGACCCGCGATCGCCCTGTCGCGCACTAAACGTCCGGATCGCACCCGGCGCCCAAAGAAATGGGATGCCCGAAGCCAGTGTAAACAAACGGCACTGTCGGGACAGCCAAACACAATGATAAAACGCTCAATAGTTGCCAGGGCTGAACAATCCCCGCAAATCGTGGTTTTCAAATAATCTTTTCAGATCAATTGGCTTGAGAAGTTCCAGCGAGCCTTATATAATGCCTAATTTTATTAAACTCCTTGCTTTACCGCGTCTAAGTAATACTGTCACGGAAAGCTCATAGCCACGAGGGGAAATATGCGTCATTACGAAATTGTTATTCTGATCCATCCCGATCAGAGCGGCCAGGTACCGGCGATGGTCGAACGTTACCGGACTCTGATTGAATCCAGTTCCGGAAAAATTCACCGTCTCGAGGACTGGGGGCGCCGGCATCTTACGTTCCCGATCAAGAAAATTCACAAAGCCCATTACCTTTTGATGAACATCGAATGCAACGACAAGGTTTTGGCGGAACTGGAAACCGGCTTTCGCTTCAATGACGCGATCCTTAGAAAATTAATTATTCGCAAAGACAACGCGATTTCTGAACCTTCGCCGATGATGAAACCGTCCCCGCCCGGCACCAAGATCGAACCGGCTGCGGATGATGACAAAGGGTCCGACAAGGGCCCCGACGACGAATCCTAGGTTCTATCCAGCGGTCCGGCAACGACCAAACCGGCGCTAGGCCATTCGTATTTAATCCGTATCCGGGCCACCAAACCCGGGAATTTGAGAGAGGAAATTATGGCACGCAATTTCAAACGCAAAAAATTTTGCCGTTTTTCGTCCGAGGGCATTCAGGAAATCGATTACAAAGACCTCGATACGCTGAATGATTATGTTTCGGAAACCGGAAAAATCGTCCCCAGCCGAGTCACGGGAACCAGCGCGCGCTATCAGCGTCAACTGACGGCGGCGATCAAGCGGGCGCGATTTCTGGCCCTGATGCCATACTGCGACGCTCACAGAAACTTGTAGCCTTCACCAGCCCAAACATGGCCCGAGTTGCGTTTTGCGCTTTCTAGGAATGTATATCATGCGTGGCCGGATGCAGGCCATCATGATCGCGGCGGTGTTCATACTGTTGTCTTTCCTGTTGCCGCCGCTGAGCATCTTGAGCGCCGCGGCGGTGGCTTTGGTCACGCTGCGCAAGGGCCACCGCGAGGGCCTCGTTACGGTTGTCGGCGCCGGATTCTCGGTAGGGATTCTAGGCCAGATTCTTTTCGGAAGCCCCGGAAATGTGATTACATACTCATTGGGATCCTGGCTGCCGGTCTGGATATTTTCGATCCTGTTACGCGAATCCCGGCAACTGGGTGTAACCCTGGAAGTCGCCTTGGGTCTGGGATTGCTCGGGATCATTGGCGTCTATCTGTTCAATCAGGATCCCGCGTTGATGTGGCATGAAAGATTCCAGGTGGCTATGCAACCCTTGATGGAAAACCCGCCGCCAGGAATTCAAACCGGGCAGATCGAAGCCGGATTGCTCGTAATTTCGCACTACGCGACGGGAATCCTGGTGACCGGTTCAATTGCTTTCCTGATCTCCGCAATGTTGTTGGGTCGATGGTGGCAGGCGCTGTTGTTCAATCCCGGCGGTTTTAGAAAGGAATTCCTGGGTCTAAGATCTCATGCGGCCGTCGCCTACGCGATATTCCTCGTCGTGGCATTGGCCGCCCTGGGTAGTGGTCCGCTAAGCGAAGGCACGCAAAATGCCGGAATTCTCGCGTTTTTCTTTTATCTAATCGTCGGCGTTTCGGTCCTGCATGTGCTGCTTTCGGCGACATCGGTCAGTCGGTATCTGTTACCGGCGGTGTACATTCTAATGTTCTTTGTGCCGTATCTGCTGGTTCCGATTGCCTTGGTCGGCTTCACCGATACTTGGGCAAACTGGCGAAACAGAATCGCCGCAAGATAAAGCACCCGCACGCAATTTTTGGTATTGAAGGCCCAAATCCGCAACCTGTAATCAATGAGGTAAACAGAATGGAATTAATTTTACTGGAAAAAATTTCGAATCTCGGGAACTTGGGCGACCGGGTCACCGTAAAGCCAGGCTATGGCCGGAATTATCTGCTGCCGAAAAGAAAAGCCGTGTTGGCGACCGCCGAAAAGCTGGCGGAATTCGAACAGCGTCGCGCCGCACTTGAAAACAAAGCCGCCGCGGAACTCACCGCCGCCGAATCACGGCGGGACAGCCTGACAGGCGTGACCGTGACTATAACCCAAAAGGCGGGCGAAGAAGGCAAACTGTTTGGGTCGGTGGGAACCCACGACATCGCCGAAGCCGCCACCAAGGCCGGAATTTCGATCGCAAAACACGAGATCCGGCTTAGTGAAGGCGTTTTGCGCCAGATCGGTGACTACTCAATTGATGTCCAACTCCATTCCGATGTCGTCGCGAAGCTTTCCGTATCAATTGTTGCCGAGTAATTTCCGGTCTATTCCCAAAATCCGCGGCGAAGTTCGCGCGTCATGATTGTCGTGACTGGCGGGGCCGGATTTATCGGCAGCAATCTCGTGCTGGGATTCAATGCGCGCGGATTTAGCGACATTTTGGTCGTCGACAATCTCCAAAACGGACATAAATTCAGGAATCTCGTCGATTGCCGGATTGCCGATTACCTGGACAAGCAGGCTTTTATTGAGCTTTTGCGGCAGGGACGGTTCGACCGCGAATCAATCGATGCGGTGTTTCATCAGGGAGCCTGTTCGACCTCCACCGAATGGGACGGACGCTACATGATGGACAATAATTACGAGTATTCGAAAATCATTCTGGACTTCTGTGCCCGGAAACGAATTCCGCTGATTTACGCATCGAGCGCCGCTGTGTATGGAGGCGGAACCCTATTCAAGGAAGATCGCGCGCATGAATCGCCGCTCAACGTGTACGGCTATTCGAAAGTTCGTTTCGACCAGTATGTGAGGGAGCGGCTCCGGAAAATCGGCAGTCAAATCGTCGGCCTTCGTTACTTCAACGTTTATGGGCCGCGCGAGGCGCATAAGGGGGGCATGGCGAGCCTCGCGTTTCACTTGAACAACCAACTGCTGGAAAAAGGAAAGGTTGTGTTATTCGAAGGTTGTGGCGGTTATGGCGACGGAGAACAACGCCGCGATTTCGTTTATGTCGATGACGTGGTCGATGTGAACCTATGGTTTTATGAGCATCCGGAGCTCAGCGGGATTTTTAACCTGGGTACCGGCCGCAGCCGGCCATTCAACGATGTCGCGCGCGCCGTTCTCGAATTTCACGGCCGCGGCACGCTGGAATATATCCCGTTTCCGGACCAGCTCAAAGGTACCTATCAAAGCTTTACCGAAGCGAACCTGGACGCCCTTCGAGCGGCAGGTTGCGGCCATACCTTCAGATCGGTCGAAGATGGGGTCAGACTGTATTTGCAATGGCTGAACTCCTAGCGATTCCTGATTTTCGTCCGGTTACACCATCACTGTGACAAAGGATCCCGGCAGATTCCGGAGGCGCGACGGTGTGGATGCGGATCGTTTATAATCTGATCATTGCGCTGATCAGCCCTTTTTTCTTCCTGCGGCTTCTTTACCGTTCCCGTAAAGCTCCAGCTTACCGACGCCGCTGGAACGAGCGGCTTGCCATTTATCACTCGCCGCCCGGAAGAAACGGAGTCATTTGGTTTCATGCCGTCTCAGTCGGAGAAGCCGAAGCGATTTTTCCGCTGGTTAAGGCTCTACATGAGCGGTATCCGGACATTCCGCAGCTCGTAACCGCGACGACGTTAACCGGATCCAATCGGATCCGAAGTGTTCTTGGCGATTCCGTTCAGCATGTCTATCTTCCGTACGACATACCTGGAGCCGCGGGCAGATTTTTGCGCCGGTTCAAGCCGCTATTCGGGGTCGTCGTGGAAACCGAGATCTGGCCCAATCTGTATCGCGAATGCGCCGCGATGGCCATTCCTCTAGCCATCATAAATGCGCGCCTTTCCGAAAAATCGGCTCGCGGTTATCAGAAAATCCGGGGACTTGTCGGTGCAACGCTGAATCACGTTTCGCTGATCGCAGCCCAGACGTCCGATGATGCTCGAAGATTCGTGGAGATCGGCGCCGACCTCAGGAAATTGCAGGTGACCGGAAATATCAAATTTGATCATCCCGTGCCGGAGACGATGGTCGAGCAAGGAATCCGGTTCCGCAAGCGATTGCTTGGCGAACGCCTCATCTGGATCGCCGCGAGCACCCATCAGGGGGAAGAAGAACAAGTTTTGGATGCTTTCGACGAAATCCGGAAACAGATTTCCAATCTCTTGCTGATTCTGGTTCCCAGGCGTCCCGAGCACTTCGAAAGAGTCCGGCTGCTCTGTCAGAACCGCGGGTTGGCGGTGGTCCTGCGCAGTTCAGGCCTATCCTGCACCTATGCAGACAACGTATTTCTGCTCGATTCCATGGGCGAACTCAAACAATTTTATGCGGCTTCAAATATTGCCTATATCGGCGGAAGTCTGGTCAAAACCGGCGGGCATAACGTACTCGAGGCAGCGGCTCTAGGAATACCCGTCTTGTTCGGCCCTTACATGTTCAATTTCGAAAAAATCGCGGTTTCTCTGGTCCAGGTGGGCGCCGCATTCCAGGTTCCGGATTCTCGCGCGCTGGCCAAAGTAGCCATCAAACTGCTCGAAGATAACGCGCTCCGGAAAACCGCGGGAACCCGCGCGAAAGCCTTTGTTGAGGAAAATCGTGGCGCATTGGAAAAAACATTAAAGCTTTTAAAAACATACCTCGATCCAGCCATGAAAAACTGAAACAACACGGAATATTTGCATTAAACCGGTTTGTACTGGTGAACCTGACGGTTTATATATTTCCGCCGGTGCGCCAAGTCAGTTCCGTAAGGATTGGTTCTCCGATCCACACGAAAGGTATAACGACGACTGTACATGGGGTCCTGGTTTTGTCGCCGATATTGTTCAGCCTTCCGCTTTCATTGGCGTCCGGGGTGTTTTTCGTGTCGAGAATGGAACACGAACTACCGAATTTCGAGCAATTCGAAGAGTTTCAGACCCTTCTGTAATCCGGAAATCACGTTCGCGCCGGAGTACCAGTGCTATAATCGCGCGATTCGGCTTGGGAAATCGCAACGGGTTGCGATCCCGCTCCGCCTCAGGGGACCTCCAGTTGAAACCGCCTGCCCGGTTATTTGGATACCGCGCGTTGAATATTCATGCGAATTCGTTAATCTGAAGCCTATCGAACGGAAAGTGTAAACGATGCGCCAAATCTCCGCTTCTCCTGCGTCCGCGGTAGTGATATTTGTCGCGAGCCTGCTGAATGCCGCCGATGTGTTCGCCCATGCGGTGGTCACCGAATCGTCCCTGCACGGACCGGCGCTGGAGGCGCAAAAAGCAACCAAGGTCATGCTTAACTTCAACTCCGGCGTGGAATTATCGCTATCCAGATTCGACCTGGTTCGAAAAGGCGACACGCATGAAGCGGTTGCGGCCACCCATGGTTCCAAACCGGGACAGATCATCGTGGCGATTCCCCCGCTGAGCCCCGGCGAATATGCAATCCATTATAAAGTTTTCGCGGCGGACGGCCATTTGACCGAAGCCGTGATCCGATTCAGCGTTGTGGACGATACAGGTCGATAATCATGGAAGGACTCGCCGATTTCCTCGAAACCATTCTTGGTGGTACCGATCTGGTTTTTTTCGCTCTGGCGGCCGGTGGCCTGCTGTGGGGGCTATTGATTTTACGGCCCTGGCGCATTCCTCGGCTAACCGGCGAATCGGCTGTCAGGGTCTGTGTACACATGATCTATAAGAGCGCCTACACATTGGTCGCTGTCCAATTCACCGCGCTCCTGGTCAAAGCCTGGCTGATCGGGCAGACATTGGACCGGTTCCCGTTTCCGGCTTTCGCCCAGACGGTCCAGTTTCAGGCCAGTGTGTGTCGAGCATTGTTTGCTCTGGCCCTCGGCATGGTTGCTCACAACTCCCTGCGGAGCAACCCCGGCAGCGCAAAAAGCTGGCTCTACACGACATTGGTCGCTATTCCCTTGGTTCTGAGCGGCGCCTGGCTGGTTCATGGCGCGGGACGATTCGAGGATAAGCTTTTGTTGATGTCTTTCACGGTCCTGCACCAGATCGGCGCCGCTCTATGGTTGGGAGGTATTGCGCAATTACTGTCGATTTGGATGCTCAAGCGCCGCAATCGGGCGGACACTATTGAATGGGCCCGGCTGCTGTCGCGGTTTTCGGCGATTGGCGCGGGGTCGATCGCGATCTTACTCGTAACCGGCATTCCCATGGGATGGATCTATATCCAGACCCTTGATGGACTGATCGGCACCGGCTACGGCAACCTGCTCAGCGTCAAGATCGCCCTGCTCGCGCTGGTATCGTGTTTCGCGGCTTATAACTTCAGAGCCGCGCGTTACGCCACCGCAACCGGCGACTATACCGATACCAATCAGCGCGTGCCGTATCTTATCGAAGCCGAAACTTTTATTCTGGTCAGCATACTGTTTACCGCGGCTGCCCTGTCCTCGCAACCGCCGTCCGCGGATATCCCCGATCTGACCGCGTCATTCCAGGAAATGGCCGAAACCTTCAAGCCCAGAATTCCGAGAACCGAATCCCCGAGCCGCGATGATCTGCTCGCGGGAGAGGCGGGAAGAACCGCGATCATCGGCAAGACCCCTTCGAGCGCGGCGACCGAATGGTCCGATTATAATCACAACATATCCGGAATCTTCTTGTTTTTCATGACGATCGTCGGCATGCTGTCCTATACCGGCCGCTTCCGGTGGACCCTTTATTGGCCATTGGGCTTCGTAGGTCTCTCAATATTCCTGCTGTTGCGCAGCGATGCCGAATCCTGGCCCTTGGGGCCTCTGGGATTCTGGGAGAGCACTTTCGGCAACGGTGAAATATTCCAGCATCGCATTGCAACCCTGGTGGCTTTTTCACTCGGCGTTTTTGAAATCCAGGCGCGCAAGACGAAGAATCAGGCCACCTGGCTGCCCTATGGCTTCCCGATACTCTGCGCGTTCGGAGGTCTGCTGTTGTTGACCCATTCCCACGTCGGTTTCGAGGGCAAATCCGAATTCCTGATCCAGGTCGGCCACACCACGATGGGACTGCTAGCGATCGTGGTCGCCTGCGGCAGATGGCTGGAACTCAGGCTCGCTGGACGTTTCGGCCGGGTGGCGGGCTTCGTGTCGGTATCGGGAATCTTCCTGATCAGTCTGATCCTGATGTTCTATCGGGAACCGGCATATTGACTTCGATATCGATATAGGCCCTTTTCGTGCTTGCATAAGTACCCGTTCACGGATTACTTTGAACATGAAGTGTTACGCCAGCGATCCGATCTCATCCGAACAGATGCTCTGAAATTCGTTCAGCGGACCGGCGCCGAAGTACGACCGGAAATCTTACCCCGACCCATAAAACCGCGTAAGGCCGGCCTGCTCCTTAAGTCCCTAAGGAAACGCTGAATTAATGCAGCCTGGATTTTTCAGCGATCGGCGGCGCCAATGCGATGTGGCGCCGCCTTACCCCATCAAACGCTGAAAGCGTAGCTTTTGACCCCGCATCGCTACTGTCAGAAGCTCTGATCTACTCAGACCTTCCCTAAAGACGAATCGTAACTGCCTTGGTCTCGAGATAGTTTTCCAGTACTTCTTCGCCCATTTCGCGGCCCCATCCGGATTGTTTGTAACCTCCGAAGGGCAAGGACGCATCGAAAATATTGTAGCAATTGATCCAAACCGTTCCGGCCTGGATTTTTGCAGCCAGGGCGTGTGCCTTGCTGACGTCCCGGGTCCAGATTCCCGCCGCGAGACCATAAACCGAGTCATTGGCCTGCTGGATTAAATGTTCATCCAGGGTCTTGAAAGGCACTGCGCATACCACCGGGCCGAAAATCTCTTCCTGCATCACCTGCATATCAGGGCGAACGTCCACGAGTACCGTGGGTTCGATGAAATAACCCTTACCTTCCAATTTGCGTCCGCCGGTTACCGCGCGGATGCCGGAGTTCCGGCCGATATCGAGATAGCTGGAGACTCGCTTGTGCTGAATCTCCGAGACCATCGGCCCCATGTCGGTCGCCGGATCCAGACCCGGACCCAGTTTAATGTTTTTCGCAAATTCCGCTACTCCCTCCACAACCTGGTCGAACACGCTCTCCTCGACGTACAGCCTCGATCCCGCGCAACAGCACTGGCCATGATTGAAAAATATGGCGCTCGCCGAACCAGGAATCGCGGTATCCAAATCGGCATCCTTGAGAACGATGTTCGGTGATTTGCCGCCGAGTTCCAGAGATACTTTCTTAAGATCATTCGCGGCGGCTTTGACGATCAGCTTGCCGACCTCGGTTGATCCGGTGAAAGCGAGCTTATCGACCCCCGGATGGGCGGCCAATGCGGCGCCCGCGGTCTCGCCGAATCCGGTCACGATGTTGACTACGCCCTTCGGCAATCCCGCTTCCTGCAGCACTTCGCCCAGGCGTAAAGCAGTCAGCGGCGTTTCCTCCGCGATTTTCAAAACCATGGTGCAGCCGGTTGCGAGCGCCGGCGCGAGTTTCCAGGCCGCCATCAGCAGCGGGAAATTCCAGGGAATGATCTGACCCACGACCCCGACCGGCTCCGGGCGGGTATAGGAATGGTATTGGACGCCCGGGGTATAAACGCAGCCGAACGAGAGATTCTTGCCGTGGATCTTGGTGGCCCAACCGGACATGTAATGAAAAATATCCGCGGCGAGCGGAACGTCGGCGGCTTTGGCTACGCCGATCGGCTTGCCGTTATCGAGCGCCTCCAATTCGGCGAATTCATCCAGATACCGGCTGATCAAATCACCAATCCGCCAAATGATTCTGGCCCTTTCCGACGGGGCCATGGTTGCCCAGGGCCCGTTCTCGAAAGCGTTGCGAGCTGCGCGTACGGCGCGATCGATATCGGCTGTGTCGCCTTCGGCCACCCGGCCGATGATCTCCCCGGTCGCCGGGTTGTAGACCGGGAAAGTCTTGCCGGACAAGGCTTCCACCCATTCCCCGTCAATAAACATTTTCCTGGGTTCGCGGACAAATCCGGCTGTCGCCGCGGTTAAATTCACTTCTTTGGGTACCGCGCTCATCGCGAAGTCCTCCGTAATTTGATGGTCATTTAGGGAAATCTCTGAGGTGACCTGTTCATAGTTCAGGCGGCCGCCGAATTAGGCGCCGGCCGAAATGGTTCGCCAGATCGGAACGGCTCAATGCATTTCGTCCAATGAAATCAGGAAAGCCAGAGCGTTTATAGGCATCGCATTCTTAACGTATGGTTAAGAAGGGATTGAAATTTGCGCTGGTCCTCATTAGACTCGCATGCCTTTGGATTGTCAATTGCGGAAGACACCCAAGTCAGGGCAATCGGGCTTAAAAAGGCTTGCAAATAGAAACAAGATGAGGTATTAGGCATATCTTTTTGATTCCTATGATAGCTACACCGACAGCCTCAATTATTCATCATTTTTCATCGATCCAGGATCCCAGAGTAGATCG
>JBGTCG010000119.1:0-32971 GCA_041748915.1 Methylococcales bacterium | reverse complement strand
CAAGGCGTTAGCCAGCCGAAAAACCAGGAATCCGCGCCACCCCGCCCACGCCAGTAGGCCAAACGTGCGACGCCGGCGCTAAAAAATGCCCGAAAATGGCAGCCGGGCGCTTCAGCCAAATTCCAGCCGCGGATTTTGGGCTATCAGAGGGACTTGACATACGGACAGGTATTGCCCCGACAATAGCACGGCGTCGTGCCAGTTTCTTGACCGCCCTTCGGGGCCGCTGCTATAGTGCCCCCTACCGCAAATCCCCGCTTAGGTCCAAACGGTGGACTCATGCTGGAACCCAGTGACAAGATCTGGATGGACGAACGTTATCTGAACTGGAACGACCCGAACGTCCACGTCCTGGCCCATTCGCTGCACTACGGCCTGGCCGCGTTCGAAGGCATCCGATGCTATAAGGCCCGAATGGCTCGGCGATCTTCCCTTCGGGAGCACGTGGATAGGCTGTTCGATTCGGCACACAGCTCGATGTTGATCGTTCCCTATGATAAGACGCCCATTAGGACTCGTTTTCGCCTCATCGCCAAGGCGAGCGGGAAGCATCATCGGGCGATGCGCTTCACAGCGCGCGCGTCCCCAAAGGGCGTCCAATGCATTACTACGACCCCAAGCCCTTCGTCTGGACTACCTAGGCCAATAACATTCTGCGAAAAGTCATTCGCGCCAATCGTCGCTTAAGTTCCAAGAAAAACGAAGCACTACACTAGCAGCCGCCCTTAGCACGCGCAACGGCTAAGAAAGTCCGGAGCGTTGCCGCAAGCGTTGGATCGCCTGAAGCTGTGCCGCGGCCTCGGCGTACTCGGCCAGAGCCTTGGCGTAGTCGATCTGCGCGCTCTGATCAGAGAGCGTTTGTTCGGCGCGCTGCTTCGCTTCTAGCGCCGCTGCTTCGTCGATATCGTGGGCGCGCACGGCGGTATCGGAAAGCACTGTCACCATGCGCTGCTGCACCTCGAGCATCCCGCCGGAGACGTAAAAGGCTTCTTCACTGCCATCGGAAAGCTTGAGCCTCACTATGAATAGGAATTTTAACGCACGTTTTTAAAAAAATCCACGACGAAATGCAAGTCTTTTGTACGAGAGGCGCCAACCGCAAGACGGAAATTGAGACCGGAAGTGGATCGTGATGCCTATTTTGTGCGTGTTCGGTGCTACGCGATAGCCGCAAAGAGGGATTAAGGATCAACAAGACAAAAAGACGGCTATGCCGGTCCGATCAGGCAATCGGAGCAGCGATTGAACAGTGATATCCTGCGTCTTACCAACTCACGGTCTGCACAAAGCTGGTCACCCATTCCCTGGCGGCGGTGAGCGTAGCAAAAGGCTGTGACGGATACTGAGCGTCGTATTTCAGCGTTTTGAACAACAACTCGCCCAGTATGTCCGTGGTTGGATGGGCTACTTCGGCATTTCCGACTACTCTCGACCGATCCCCGAATTGGGACCAATGGTTGCGCCGGCGTCTGCGCATGTGCTACTGGAAACAGTGGCGCAAGGTGCGCACCAAAGTCCGCAACCTCCTGGCCCTGGGGACGGGTCAACGGCAGGCAATTCTGACGGCGCTCAGTAGCAAGAGCTATTGGCACCGGTCGCGGACGCTGGCCACCCAAACAGGAATGACCAATGACTGGCTGAGACGTCAGGGCCTAATCTCCATGCGTGATCTGTGGATGAACGCGCATGGTTATGCCTGATTTCGTCGTGTGCTCCCTTCACGTGAACCGCCTAGTGCCCTGGTGTCAGGATAGTTGTCGCTTCTAATATTTAATAGAGGTTAAAAAATGCAAACCCGTTGAAGAATTTAAAGAGCAAGCGCTTGCCAAAGTATTGCAACGAGGCGATAAAACCATCCAGTGGATAGCGGATGACTTGAATATCAATGTGATTACACTGAGAGGCTGGCTAAAGGTATCACGATCAACAACGACGACAGAGACTATGAACCATCAACGTGCTAAAGACTGGACCCGGGAACAACGTTTCGAAGCTTTGGTTCCTAGCGCCGGTTTTGAAAGGGTTCATAATGAAACAATATCGGGACTCCTACTGGGGACTTTCACCCCATCAGTTCATGCCCATGCCGGGCGTACACAACAGCGTGGAGCTGACCGCCTCCAGCGGTCCGCTCCTTCGTCGCTCCCGCTACTGGCGGCAGCTCGGGCTTGGCGGTAGTCTTTGCATCCGGGATGCAGAAAGCTGATCCTGTTGCGCGACGGCAAGCCGTGGTGCTCTTCATCCTTGGAGCCGTCGTCGGGGCTCTGCTAATACATGGGTTCGAACGCTACCGCTTGCCGCTGCACGATTGGCTCTTGTCGGAACCTGGGGAAGTCGCGGCATGGTTGCGTATCCAAGTGATTACCTTTGGTCGAGCTATTACCATTGGACAGGGCGAGTCGCTGACTGGTTAACGCCCATGAGGAATATCTAAAATTGGAGCACAAGAAGGCTGTCCGGTAACGCGCCTACCAGCAATTATTCCAGACAACCATCTCCGACAACGGTCTGGCGGAAATCCGCGCGTGCACGCACAAAAGGCTGGGCGCTTGGTGGCGAGCAGTTCAGGGAACAGATCGAGGCGCTGGGGCGGGGGGCCACCGCGAAAGGTGTAGGCAGGCCGAGGAAAGATAAGAATCGTGTCTGACCGATTTTTATCCTGCTGACTGGACAGCCGTGTGCGGAAAACCGCCTGCACGGTTCGGAGTGAGGGGAGGCCGAAAGCCTCCCCTACCTCTATCGTTGCTGAAACATCTTTTTAATCAGGAGGCTTCTTTCTTCGGATGCTGTTGGCGGGCGCGGCTGAACTGCTGCTCGGAGTCTTTCAAAACCTCGTCACCGGCTGATTTGGCGGATTTAACGCCCGCTTCAACCGCACGGTTGCCTTCTTCCATCTGACGGCTCACGAATTGCTGTCCCTGCGACATAATACCGTAGAACTGTTGCGCCCACTCGTTGGCGAAACGGACATAGTTATCGATAGCGGTGCGGGTCAAGTTGGTGAGCGCATCAGAGCCGGCGACTTTCGATGCATTCTCTTGCGCGAGCTCGAGGAATTGAATCGCATTTTCTTTAGTTAGGTCGGTAATTTCGGGGTCGTTGCGGAAGCGCGAAAAGTTTTCAATGTTCGCGTTTATAAGGTTTACATACGGTTGCATAATGTTGTACATGCTAAATCTCCAAGGTAAATGTGTAAACTTAGTTCCAGGACGCCTGAAACATAGAGCTACTATACTCTCTTTATTGTGCAGTGCAACACATACATTCGAATGCCGTCGGAGACAGCGCAAGCGCAATATCGGCACAATATCGGGGTTAGGCAATATCGGGTCAGTCCTGAATGGCACTTACTTAAGCTTCTTAGGGTGTCCATCTTCATGGATATATTCGCGGGCTTGGGCCCTTGGTGTCATTTAATCTGGGATAGGGTGTTGGTCGAGTTTTTACCGCTCGTGGTTCGATCCTGCCAGATCGGTTTCCGACACGTTGTTCGGCAATCCATACACAGATAAATGGGCTTAAGTAAGTGCCATTCGGGTCAGTCCTTACCGTTTGCAGTTGACATCGATGTAGGCTGACCCTTTCATGCTGCAAAGAAAGGGTGTAAGGTTGGTTCGGTAGGATGCCAGAAGTTTCCGCTGGTTGCGTTGGTTTTTTTGATAACGGACTTCAACAAACAGGCCAAGTAAAAGACCTGCCAGCATGACTGATACTCCACCCGGAATACGTTCGCATGCCAATTGCGAATGATAAAAATCCAATACCGTCCGTTCCATCCCGTGAACCCAACCCAGCCACCAATTCTCAACATTGTAGAGCAATATAAATTCCATAGTTCCTCTTCACTTCGCCGCTTACTATTTCCAAGCCGTTAGATTTGCTGCATTGCACAAATGCTCCTGAGCCTCAAAAACTAAACTAAAAATTCGCCGCACGACCTTGATTCACACGGGATATCGCCGTTTTCACGGGACCGGCGCTAGCGGCGGCGTGAAAATGGCTTAAAGCGGCCAGTTTAAAAATGGAGTTTGACTAGAAGCTGTGGGTTTAAAAAAACCGGCGTCGATTCGGCGATCGGTTTTTTTAAACTACGAATTCGATTGGTCAAGGGGTGGTCCCCCTCGGTCAGGATAGATGTCATCCCCGTTAGCCTGGGAAGTCAATAACGTTACCGAGGGGACAGAGAGTAGAACAGATGCGATATCCGGTAGAACCGAAGGAAGCGATCTTGAAGCACATGCTTCCTCCGCACAATAAGACGATTGCAGAGCTTGCGAAAGTAGAAGGCATTGCGGAAGGGACCCTGTACAACTGGCGCCAAGCAGCCCGTATGGCACGCTCCCTGCTGCCCAATCGCAACAACACGCCGGCAGGCTGAGGCTCGCCTGACAAGTTCGCAGCGGTGTTGGAAACGGCAGCGATGAAAGTCCAATCAAAGTTTCAAGCGACCAGATTACGCAATTTGAAGCACTGTATTTTGGTAATGCGCGTACAGCACAAGAATTAAACGGTCGTGTTCGAGAAACTTTGCATTGATATGCAGAATTGGCTCAGGTTCTATCTTTTGCCTAACGAATAACTAAAGATTATGTTGAATTTATTCAGGCAAGATGTCGCCCGTTGGATTATCCCTCAACACATTGCTGATCTTTCGGAAGTCAATTTTCGAAAAACGTGCACGTTATTACTCCGTCATCCACCTTTACGGGCGATATTATGGTTTCGTCTGGGAACGTGGCTGTATCAGAAACGCGTGCCTTTTGCGACGGGTTTGGTGTATCAGGTGAGTTTCCATTGTTTTGGCTTGGAAATTCAACCCGATGTCGAGATCGGGGGTGGGTTTTATATTGCTCACCCCATTGGCAGCGCGATTCACGCGAAGCGCATCGGTAATAATTGTACGATTCTTCACTCGGTTACAATTGGAATGCGGAATGAGTGGACGTTTCCGGATATCGGGGATAATGTCTTCATCGGGGCGGGCGCACGGATTTTGGGAGGCATTCGTATTGCAAACAACGCGGTTATCGGAGCAAATGCGGTCGTCATTCACGATGTTCCCGATGGCGCGACGGTTGTTGGTGTGCCGGCGAAAGTGATTAAGATTCGAGAGAATGTACAAAATGAACGTCCAACCGGTCCTCGAGTTGTTCTGTCGCGCTTCACGGACAAGTCGAATGAGCAACCAGTGGGTCGTTATAAAACCTTGCTTTAAAACGGGAATATGTTTAAATACAGAGTTGTGTTCGTATTTGTAAAGGGAATACAACGCCTCTGGTTTCGATCTTTCGCCTGTCGGGACATACTTCATCGAGTTCTGACCGGCAGATTGGATCCTTACCGCGGAGGCGAAGACCAAACGACGAGCTTCGAGACGAAAAAGAACCCCCCGGCGTAAATCACCTCGGTCGTAAAAACCCCGTTCCGCAAATGCTAGGGAAACTTTGCGGCCGCTTCCCGAAGCAGTTCTTTATAACGCAAATAATCTTCTTTCGCGGCAGACAACCGTCCCTGCTGTTCAAGAACCTGGGACCGGTGCAGATACATTCCGGCCGTTGATAGTGCACGAACCTCTGGAACAAAATTCTTAAGATAGGAATCATGCCGGGGCGGTTGAAGCTCCTGAATGTGTTCCATCAACTGAATCAGACTTTCGCCAGCGAGCCACTCCGCTTCCTGATTTTTCGCGCGCCGCTGCGTAATCGGCGATTGATATTCGATCACCGGGCGGTCGTCACTGTTAATCGGATAGGTCCTCCATTCGGCGCCAAGCATGCCGATGTTCCCGACATAATGAGCCAGTGCAGGCACCCCATTGCCGAAGTCCGGACGATTCTGATCGGAAAACATCAACGCATCGGCGGCCAGCGGAACATTTTGCGGCTGCGCCAAGACGCCGAGTATCGGTTTTTGGGATGAAAAATCGCCTCGCCACAGCGTAACCTGCGGAAATACTTCCAGCATCGTGCGGACGATGGTGCCGAATTCCGCTTTGGATAACTGATATGCGGGCAGCCATTGCATGAACAGCCCGTTTTCACGCAACCGTTCCCGAACCGTGCGGTAGTGCTCCAGCGCATACAGGCTGCCGGCGCCCGATCGCCAGGGCACAAACAAATCCGCAATAATAACATCGAATTCTTCCCGGCTGCCCGCGAGGATATTGCGGCCGTCTTCCGCGATCACCTGAACCCTGGGATCCAGAAACAACCGGTTATTATATAGGCTGAAATACTTCGCCGAAGCCTGCACCACCTCGGGGATCAACTCGGCAACGACAAGGCGCCGGATCGGAAAATTCAGCACGGCGCCAGCCGAAATTCCGGTGCCGAGGCCCAGAAAAAATACCGATTCGGGTCCAGGGTGCATTAACAAGGGCAGATAACCTTCCGCCTCCTCGAGTTCGCGTGATCCGGTGCCGCCGAGCGTGTAATAATTGTTGACCTTGATTTTCAGCGATTCCCGGCGCCGCACCACGGCAACCGTGCCGCTGCTCGATTCCCAGACCTGTACCAGGCTTTCGTCCTCGTCCGCCGGATCGATTCCGACCTGCGGCAGACGCGCCGTATCCAGCACTGAAACCAGCAACAGGATACCGATCATTGGCAGTATCGCGATGGCGCGATTTCCGTGTTCCGCAATCATCAACACATAAATCGCCATTACTAAATAGAGCACACCGACGAATCGAATGCCGGCCCAGAGGCCGATCGCCTCCAGAATCACGAAACCGGCTGTCAGTGAGCCGATGATCGAGCCCGCCGTGTTCAACGCGACGAGCTGGCCGACCTGCCGGCCCGGCGACAGTACCCAGGGTTCGGCAATTTTGATCAGAAACGGAAATATCGCACCCAGCACGAATACCGGGATCCCCATGACCGCGGCCTCCACTTTCAATACCTCGACAAGGTATCCGGTCCAGCCTTCGCGCGCGCCGATGTATTTCTGGCCGTCCGTCCAGGCATTGAATAGAAATGGCGTTGCCGCGACGAACAGTGCTCCTGCCATAAACAGATTGAATAAAACCCGGACGGGGCTGACCTTCCACCGCATCATCCAATTGGCAAGCACCGCACCGGCCGAAAGGGCCAACAAATAAATGACTAAAATCGTCGCGAACGTATAAACGGAATTCTGCAGAACCTGTGCGAACATGCGCGTCCACAAAACCTCCAGGCAAAGCATTGCGAAGCCCGAAACCAGCGCGAATGCACGGACCGATGGCAGTGGAATCACAGGCTCCCGAGTCGTAATTCCGGTCTTTGAGGCAAAAGTTGCAGATTGGGAGCACAGAGGCGTCCGGCGGCCGGCCAGGATCAGCGCGGCGGTTCCAATCAGAGCTGTGCAACCGAGCGCGAGCTTATACGATAACGCAAAGCCGAATATCGGCGGCAGATAAAACCCGGCCAGCACTGAACCCGCCGCGGCGCCCAGGGTATTGACCGCGTAAAGAACGGAAACTTTCCGACCGAGTCCTAGCGCATCCTGAACCAGATATTGAGTCATGACCGGCAACGTTCCGCCGATAAAAAAAGCGGCCGGGAAGAGAATGATCATCGACAGCAGGAATTTCACCGCGACAAACTTCCCGTGGCTGTTTCCAAACGTTTCGAATAATGTGGGGTACAGCGCATGATAAGCGTCAAGGATCTGAAAATACCCGATTACGCTGAGCGCAACGGCCAACTCCAGAAGACCGTACGTCTGCAAGGGATTCCGCAATCCTGCGGCGCGCTGTCCCCAAAAATACCCGCCCGCCGCAAGACCCAGGAAAAACGCGGCGAGCGTGGTTGCCGTAGCATGGGCCGTGTTACCGAACAGCAGGCCCAACTCGTTCATCCACAGGACTTCATAGACCAGCGCGACCAGCCCCGAAACAAAAAATAGCGGCAAGATCGCGATGAAGTTTCCGTGGGACCGGTTGTTTTCGCCTAAAATCGTTACCTCCCGGTCTGGTCGTTTTCGACTACAATGTTTCCGTTTAAGATATCCGGAGCGGCCATTGCTCTACAATGGATTCGGCATTCCTGATCGCCTGCGCCTTACCGATGGACTTTCCCCGCAATGTTTAAGCCCTCCTCTCGTTGCCGCCGGATCCTCGCCGCGATGCCCGGCGAGGAAGAGCGGCTCGAAACCAACCCGGCGATCCGCTATCTGGTCAATGCGGCCTTTCTTGAACTGATGCTAGCCGAATATCGGCAACTGGCAGAACGAGCCGGTGCTGGCGCGCCACAGGAACCCGAAGATGAAGGATGCTAAGCATTGGCAATACCGGGATCTGTTCACTTGCGGCGCGAACCGATTGAACCGGTTGTCAATGTATAACCGGAGTTCGCTCCGCGATTTGCATCACGCCCGGATCGATCCGCAGGGCACGTTGATCACCGGTGATAAGGGCGCCGGAAAGTCGATCATCGAGGACGCCTTGATGGCTTTGCTGCTTCCGCCCGGCAAGGCACTGTTCAATGTCCCCGCGGCGCAGGACGACCGTACCGATCGCCGGTCAGCCGCAGGGTGCTGCGCATCTTCAAGGAACTCCACTTGCACGTCAATTTGATCGCGCCTTTTAAGAACCTGATTCTCGCGCGCGAATCCGCGCGATCACTGCGGATTGCCGAACCTGACAGCGTGATTCATGAAAGCACGCCGCGATTGATCCCGCTTTGTAAAGCCTCGAGCTGATCCCACCGGGCATAAATGGATTCCAGCTCGCGGACCAGGCATTCGAGTTCAGTCAGGGTTCGGGTAATGGATTCCTGATCGCGTTGATAGAAATCCTTCGAGGTAACCCGATGGTTCAATTGGTGCTGCCGGGATTCCAGTTCTTCGATCTGCGCGGGCAGGCTTTCGAGTTCCCTCTGTTCCTTATAACTCAGCTTGGTTTTCGGGCTCGCGGGTTTCTTTCGGTTTGTGGAGACTTCTTCTGCCGGCGATTGGCTTTTCTTCACCGGCACGGAATTCCGCTGGCGTAACCAATCGGAATATCCGCCGACGAACTCGCTGATCATGCCATCGCCTTCAAACACCAGGGTACTGGTTACGATATTATCGATGAACTCCCGGTCGTGACTCACGAGCAACAGACTGCCTTCAAAGTTGATCAGCAGATGTTCCAATAATTCAAGCGTTTCAATATCGAGATCGTTGGTCGGTTCGTCCATGACCAGAAGATTGGCCGGATTCCGGAACAGGCGCGCGAGCAACAAGCGGTTTTTTTCGCCGCCGGATAACGTTCTGATTGGAGCGCGGGCCCTTGCCGGAGAAAACAGGAAATCGCCAAGATAGGACAGCACATGCTTGCGGCTGCCCCGGATCTCGACATAATCGCTTCCATCGAAGACCCAGTCCGCCGGGGTCTGATTCGGATCCAGCGCTTCCCGCATCTGATCGAACAAGGCGATCTTCAGACCGGTTCCGAGCTTGACGCTGCCTGCGTCGGGCTCGATCTGTTTCAACAATAACTTCAATAGGGTGGATTTGCCGGCGCCGTTCGGCCCGAGCAGTCCGATCCGGTCGCCGCGCAGAACGGTTATTGAAAAATCGCTGACAATCGAGCCGGACCCGTAACCAAAATTGAGCCTTTCGGCCTCGATCACCTTTTTTCCGGAAGTCTCGTTCCCGGACAGCGCGATCTTCGCGGTCCCGCTGCGATTGCGGCGCGCCGCCCGCTGCAGGCGGAGCATTTCAAGCGCCCTCACGCGGCCTTCGTTACGGGTGCGGCGGGCCTTGATCCCCTGACGGATCCAGGCTTCTTCCCTGCCCAGCTTCTTATCAAATTCCGCGTTACGCCGTTCTTCTTCCTGCAGTACAGCGGCCTTGCGTGTAAGGTAATCCGAATAACTCCCCGACCAGGCGACCAACCGGCCGCGATCGAGATCGACAATCCGGGTTGCAAGCCGTTGCAGAAAGAGACGGTCATGAGTCACCATGAGCACCGCTCCCGGAAACTCCAGCAAACGCTCTTCCAGCCATTGAATGACTTCCAGGTCGAGATGATTGGTCGGCTCATCCAATAGCAACAGTTGCGGCTCGTTGACCAGTGCCATACCGAGTGCAACCCGCCGCAGCCATCCACCGGAAAGCGTGAAAACGGATTGATCCGCGGGAAGAGCCAGCTGGCTTAACACGCGTTCGACGCGCTGCTTGAGATTCCAGCCACCGTTCGCCTCGAGCCGATCCTGCAAGCTTCCCATTTTGTTCAATACGGAATGATCCGGATTGGATTGCAGGGCTAACGCGTGATAATCCGCGATCCAGCCGCCGATCTCGCCGAGGCCCTGCGCCACGGCCTGGTAAACAGTCAGATCCTGAACGTAACGGGGAGCCTGCTCCAGCAACGAGATACCGGCGCCGGGATCCCGCCAGACTTCGCCTTCATCGGCACTGATCAGGCCCGCAATCAGTTTTATCAACGTGGATTTTCCCTCGCCGTTGCGTCCGATCAGAGCAACCCGCTCGCCGGATTCGATTTGAAAGTCGATCTTGTCGAGCAGGGGATGACCGCCGAACGCCAGGGATACTCCGGACAGTCGAATCAATGGCATTTCACTATGTCGTTCAATCCGGTTGTAATGGTGATATGGAAGTTTCGCTCCTCTGGCGGACGGCCTCGAACAGCAGGACTCCGGCGGCCACCGATAGATTCAGGCTTTCGACCTTTCCGGCCATCGGCAGGTTGACCAGAAGGTCGCATTGGTCCCGCGTGAGGCGCCTGAGTCCATGGCCTTCGGCGCCGATTACCAATGCCAATGGACCGCGAAGATCGGTCGTGAACACATTTTGTCCGTCTTGCGCGCCCGCGCCGATGATCCACAACCCCGTTTCTTTCATTTTCTGCAGGGTCCGGGCCAGATTGGTCACCCGATAGATCGGGACCAGCTCGGCCGCGCCACTCGCGACCTTACAGACGGTCGGAGTAATCCCGGCCGCGTTGTCCTTCGGCACGACGACTCCCTGAACCCCGACTACCTCGGCGGTACGCAGACAGGCGCCGAGATTATAGGGGTCCTGAACCTGGTCAAGAACAAGAAAAAGCGGATTTGCGTTCGAAGTACCGATCGTGTCGAATAGATCCGTTTCATTTTTTTCCGCAGGCAGCCGGATTTCGATCACAACCCCTTGATGCTTGCGCTCATCCAGCATCGAATCGAGAAATTTCCGGCTCACGGTTTTCAGCGGAATCCCGGCCGCTGCGATTCTCTGCGCAATTTCACGGATACGCAGATCCTGGCGATGTTCATCCATCCAGGCCCGGGTGATTTTTTCCGGCGTATATTCGAGCGCCGCCCGGACCGTGTGAATTCCGCCGAGCCGGATGCCAGCGCTCACCGCCGCGAGCGGCCTTTCGATTTCGTTCTCGCCTCGACGAGATCGAAGTCGATCTTCCGTTCGTCGAGATCAACCCGCGCCACCAACACGGTAACACGGTCGCCGAGACGGTAACTGACCCCGCTGCGTTCGCCTTCCAGACGATGGTGGATCGGGTCGAAATGAAAATAATCGCGGCGCAGAGACGTAATATGGACCAGACCTTCGACATACACATCGCACAGTTCGACGAAAAAGCCGAACGAAGTCACTCCGGATATCACGCCGTCAAACTGCTCGCCGATCTTATCGAGCATGTATTCGCATTTGAGCCAGGTGACCACGTCGCGGGTCGCCTCGTCGGCGCGGCGTTCGGTCATGGAACACTGTTCTCCCAATAACGAAAGATCCGAATGACTGTAGACGAACGTGTTCGGTTTTTTACGCTGCAAACAATGACGAATAGCACGGTGGATGACCAGATCCGGGTAACGACGGATCGGTGACGTGAAATGGGTATAGGAATCCAGCGCCAGGCCGAAGTGCCCCTTGTTTTCGGTGCTGTAGACCGCCTGAGTCAAAGAACGCAACAGGACGGTCTGGATCAGGTGGCGGTCCGGCCGCTCCGTAATCCGCTGGATCAAAGCCATATAATCGTGCGGTTTGGGATTCTTTCCACCGCCGATCGCGAGGCCGAGTTCGCCTAGAAAAACTTTTAAATCGGCCAATTTTTCACTGTCCGGGCCCTCATGGACGCGCAACAGCCGCGGCATGTTCTTCTTTTCGAGAAACGAAGCCGCCGCACAGTTCGCGGCCAGCATGCATTCCTCGATCAAGCGATGCGCATTATTTCGAACCAGCGGAACGATTTTTTCGATCTTGCGCTCACTGCCGAAAACGATCACCGACTCCTGGGTATCAAAATCGATCGCACCCCGCCCGTCCCTCCGCGCGCGTAATACCTGATAAAGCGCGTAGAGCTCCTTCAGGCGCGGCACCAGAAGCCTGAACCGGTTGATCAATTCGCTGTTTTCATCAAACAGAATCTCCGCAACCTGGTTATAGGTCAGCCGTGCATGCGAGCGCATGACCGCATCGTAGAAGCGCGAGCGGTAAATGGTGCCGTCATGCGCGATCAGCAGTTCACAGACCATGCAAAAGCGGTCTTCACCGGGCACCAGCGAACAAAGCCCATTCGATAGCGCCTCCGGCAGCATCGGAATAACCTGTTCCGGAAAATAAACCGAAGTACCGCGGTTCGCGGCTTCCCGATCGAGCCCACTGCCGGGCCCGACGTAGTGAGAGACATCGGCGATCGCAACCAGCAGGCGCCAACCGTTAGGGGTACGCTTGCAATACACTGCGTCATCGAAGTCCCGGGCATCTTCGCCATCGATCGTGACGAGCTGAATTTCTCTCAGATCGAAGCGGCCGGGGCTCGTCCCCGCGTCGACGACGGTAGTCAGACCGTCAACTTCGGTGAGCACGTCGTCCGGCCATTCGAAAGGGAGTTCGTAACTGCGCAGGGCCATTTCGATCTCCATCCCGGGCGCCATGTGGTCGCCAAGCACTTCCATCACTTTACCGATAGGCCGGTTGCGCTTGCTCGGTTGCTCCAGAATCGCCACAACCACGATCTGTCCATGGCGGGCATCGCCCAGACAAGAATCGGCGATCGATATATCCTGGGCGATCCTTTTGTTGTCGGGAACAACGAAATTCACACCTCCCTCAATGTATAATCTGCCCACCACGTGTTCGGTATTGCGCTCCAGAACTTCAACGAGCGCGCCCTCTCTACGCCCGCGACGATCGATTCCCTTCACGCGGATGACCGCGCGATCCCCATGGAGCAGGGAGCGCATTTCACGCGGGGATAAAAACAGGTCGTCGCCCCCTTCATCAGGCCGCAGGAATCCGAATCCATCGGGGTGCCCAATGATCCGGCCGGAAATAAGGTCGGTGCGGTTAACGATGCAATAGCACTGATTCCGGTTTTTCAGAAGTTGTCCGTCGCGTTCCATGGCGCGTAGCCGCCGCCCGAGCGCATCTAGATCGTTTTCATTATCAAGCCCAAGTTGATCCGCGATTTCCTCGCGGGTCAGAGGAACGCCTTGATTTTTTAAAAATTGGAGGATGAGTTCCCGGCTCGGAATCGGATTCGCATATTTACTGGCTTCGCGTTCCGCTTCGGGATCTTCAAAATTAAAGTTTCGAAATTTTCGCTTTTTAGCAGAAACCATCGTTACTTGGATGTTCCTTTGGCCATTAGTGGAATTAGCATCTAAATTCGACCTTGCCGAATCATTGAGATTGACAATAAGTCGACGGCTCGGTAAAGTTGCGCTCCTTCCTTCAGAACGACATTCCCGGCCGCAGGGGGTTGTTTGGAATATGCCGAGGTGGCGGAATTGGTAGACGCGCATGGTTCAGGTCCATGTGGGGGAAACCCTGTGGAGGTTCAAGTCCTCTCCTCGGCACCAATAAATTCATAAGTATCTCATACCCCGCGCAACGGGTCCGTTTATGGATTTCAAAAATCGGGTGAAGGCGGTGATGAAGCCCTCACGGCAGGAGTATAAAGACGTCTGACTGATAAAGCTAATCCACCGGAATCGGAGTAACTGTCCTCGATTCGAGGGAGGATCAAGCGGTAGGTAAGTATTATTCGCATATCAAAGTCATAGCTGCGAATAAATTCGCCTACGAAGGACCCCTAACCCGAGGAAATACTGCTAGTTTCATTGCCGACTGCCGTTTTTCACGGGATGGGCGGGTGAACGGTTACGTATCGGATGAGCCACTAAGATTATTGGTTGCTATATCGGGTTTTAAGCGTGATTTGCAACGGTCACTGAGGACCATCTAAAAAGCCTGCACTTATCGATTCTATCGATTGTTAAGCTAACGGGAAGTCCGACTTCCATCCCAGGAATAGCTCAGAATAAGCATCACGAGGTTGGAACTGCTGATTCCGACATTTAAATTTGGTACATTCGCATTTTGCTGGAAATCCTGCCTAGTGTAAACATAACTTCCGTTGAGCTGCCAGTTTTTTGTGAAATCCCAGACCATACCCGCAGCTACTGTGAAATAGGTGCGATCAAATTGATCGGTTCGGTTACCATCCGCCTGTCCGCTAATTGATTTGCTTAGTGAAAAATTACTATTGAGATCCAGCAACAGAAATCGGGTCAATCGATACGAATAATTTACGAAGATGGAGTGGGTTTGTAACGTTTGGCCAATGGCGCTTGGGTAAAAAGAGCTAGAATACCCAGTAGAAAATCGAGAGTGTTGACCCTCATAGCTCAAACGGATATTACCGATACTACCCAGGGTCAGTGATCCATTTTGTGCAGACGAAACATCATTCATATTCCCGGCTTGATCAACCCATCTCGGTCCCCCGCCTGCGCTAATGGACCAGAAGCGATCGATCGTATAAATCGCACCCAGTCGAAAGCCAAACAGATTCTGAGTTGAGGCGTTCGATCCGGTGTAGCGGACGTTGGAAAAGAAAAGTTTTGTATCGAGAAAAAGGAATCTGCTCCATTCATGATTCGTACCCAGGTTAAGACTATAGGTATCATTCCCGTTGAAGCTTAAAGAACTGTTGCCAGTACCTGCGGTGACGCCGCCGGAACTGCTGTATATTGTACTGGCATACGAAGCATCCAGGATCAGTTGATCACGCGGCGTCCACTGCCAGACCCAGGACGGTACTATTTGATAATTTTCCGACTGATTATTAGGCAGCAACAATCCCGTGTCAGTGATTTGTTGGGAATAGGCGCAGCTAACGGCGTAAGCCCCACTTAAACTAAAAACACTGCGCCTGGTCCGATAACCATTGCTCAACCCGAAATTATAGTTATCGCAATTCCAGCGTGAATCGTTATAACGACGAATATCCCCGTTTCCTTGCAGAATAATATCCAGTACCTCCGTCTTCCGGCTTACTTGCAATTCTGGCGTCAATAGATATCCCACGACAGAATCGTTTCCCACAGGATTCAACGAAATATTATCATTATATTCCAGTCGTTGCCCCAATGATCCTGTCAGTTCCCATTCTACTGCGGTTGCGTCCTTCCCGAATGCTGCGCAGACCAAAACAAACCATGCAATTCTTTGGTGGCCCATGCGTTTGTAAAAATATTAAGGTACAACAATAGTATCGCCAGCTTGCAATAAAATATTCGAATCGATGTTCTCGCCGTCCTCAACATCTCCGTATTCGAAGGGTAAGGATTTGTTTCGGCCATCTGCTTCGCGCCTTAAAACTATAATACTGTTTTTTTTGGCAAATTCTGTCAAGCCACCAGCCATACTCAACGCTTGCATTACATTGGTCGGCCTCGTCATTGCCAATGCTCCCGGTTTAGCAACCTCGCCGGTAACATAGATTACATTGCCATCGGCGGCAAGCATCCTGACGTTTATTTCGGCATCAGGGATAAATTTCCTAAGCCGTTCACGCAGCAACCCGGCTAACTCTTCGGTAGTTTTACCGGCCGCGGTAATGTGCCCAACCAGGGGAAAGGAGATCGAGCCATCCGGAAGCACTACTACGTCCTGTTTCAACTGCTCCTCTTCCCAGACTGTGATTTCCAGCCTGTCACCCGGATTCAGGAGATACAGTTCATCCGCCAGAGTAAAAGCCTGGCCGCACAGCAAAACCGCGCAACCTAAAGCAAAGCCCAAAATACCGCGCCCATGACATGACAATATAAAGTTTTTTAACGAAATTCCGCTCATTCAATAGTTTCCGAAAGTGTTGTGTTACTAATCGTTCATTTGCCGTCACATTGATCATAGATTGGATCTAAAAAATCCACAGCGCTGGATTGTAATTCCGTCGCTACCCCGCCCCGTCGATTTCGAATTTTATCCAACATAATTGCCTGCTGTTTTCAATCCCTGAACATCGTCACGAAAACATTGCTATCCAATAAAAATATATAACTAATGATAAACAGCATCAGTATCCATATGGATCGATCCGTAATCAGCAATAACTTACCTACACGAAGCGGTTTTACTGATCTCGCGTCAGCATTATGTTCATTTGAGTCAAATTGCTCATATAGTCGCATCCTTGATAGGAAACGAACCGCCGATCGGGGAATACGATCAAGAGAAACAAGATTGAGAATCACACCAAGCGAGTGAACACCACTCAGCATAGATGCTAACACTCCGATTCCGACCGCTAATGATAGTGGCATTTTATAGAAAGCCCAGAAAACGACCACGATCAACGACTGAAACAGGATATTCGTATGTAGGTTAGCGGACGAACAGCGAAAACCGCTAAGCCGTCGAACAATCATATAAATCATTAGAACATGGAAAATATACGACCCAAAAAATGCGATACCGGCTCCATTCAATTTAAATTGGCTCACACATATCCACGCCAGGGTGATATAGACGACGGTCCAAGCCAATTCAGAAAATATAAAGAAGTTTCGCGCACCCTTTGCCACGATAATATAACCCATCGGCCAGGAAACTACACGCAAGGCCATGCCTAAACATAGCCAGCGCAAAAGCTCCACAGCGCCCTCGAATTTGGAGGTATAAAAAAGCTCTACAATCAGCGGAGCGAACGTTAGTGTCGCGATCACGCCGGGTCCAGCCACTAACAGACTGACATGCGCCTGTTCATTAACGATACGATTGCACTCGCTATCGTCATTGGCGATAGCCGTCAGACGAGGATAGAAATCCGTGCCCATGGCTTGAAGAACTAACCCGACATAGAGTCCCCCCAAAGCCCAGGCGGATTGGTACAGTCCGGCTGCGTCGAAACCCGCATGACGCATTACAATCAAACGCACTGCATAGGCTGCCCCTGCCATCATCAACGCACTGGACATAAATGCGAATCCGAGCTTCAACAAAGCGGCTTGTTCGTGCCCGATTTCGGATTCGGTCATTGAAGGTGTATTTAATTGAATTTTCCGTCTAAACCACCAGGAGGTGCAGAGCGTCATTGCGGCGACAAGCACCAGGGATAACGCTACGCCATCTTCGTGCAAGAAATATACCGTGGGAATACTGATCAGCGTGCTATAAACAGCGCCCAATACTCCCATCTTGGCAAGATCAGAGATGCGGCGCATACCTTGAATCAATGCGCCCTGACCTGCGGAGACCAGATTGAAAAAAACCGCTAAAGACAATAATGCCACGCCGTTGGCGTATCGATCGCTACCAAAAGTCAATAGGGACAATTGAGTGGAAAAAACAACCAGAACCACCGCACCGAGCAATCCCAGAAGGATCGCTGTTCGCCGGAGCACTCGGGCCGTCTTCGCGATCCGCTCTTGTTCTCCAGAGCCCACCGCTTCGGCAATTTGCCGCACTCCGCTACTGCTAACTCCCATACCGGCGACACTCTGGGTAAGCTCAGTGATCGATCCGTACAGCCCCATCAAACCAACACCGGACGGTCCCAACATGATTGCCATGGCTTTCGTCCGCACGATTCCGATTGCAATATTCAGTATTGACGACCCGCCGATCAGCGCCGAGGCCTTTAGAATCTGGCCGTATGTATTTTTCTCAATCATGAAAGCGCGCCATATTAGCAAGAAGCTTGATTAGATCGAAGACCAACATCGTTCCACTGCGCTGAAAAACGTCAATTGATCGGAAATGTGCCGAGCAACATTAGAGTTTATAGCCACCATCTGGTCAACGTAATTTGCTGAAATTCCTTTTCAGTCGTTAAGGCATTCCCGCTGATCCAAAGTAACAATGCAGTCACCAATAACTTCCCGATCGGGAAATTCCCGAATTTTTCCGTTCATCCTGATCTGGAAAAAAAGCTTGTCGAAAAAACGAAAATTCATCCGTTCCATATCGGGATGGGTTTTCATAACATACTTACCCCGCGGTCTGTAAGAACCGGTTCAAGATTTAACCAGGAGAATTCGGATCGATGCGAGCACTATCATTGTGTAAGCTGGAATTGATCAATCTTTCGCAATTTTTTCAGAGGCGACGGCGTTCAGCCTGGCAAGCTTCGTTCAACCACTCATCGTTTGGGGATTACCGCAAACGTGTGCGATTCGTTGCGTTTGGCGATCGTGACCGATGCGCCACTTACAGTGCTCGACGGCTTGCGCAATCGGGCTGCCAATACAGCCGCCATCGGCCAGAACCACCGCCACCCGGCTTATTAAGTTTTCCCGGTAATTTTTAATACCCTGCAACGCCCCCTTGCGATCCGTTTCATTAGCCGCCGTGACCTCAATGAAATGTGGCCGCCCGTCTATGTCGACACCGATTTGCCGTTTGATTCCGGAAACCTGCTGGCGTCATATCCTTTGCGTTCGGCCGTATTCGTATTCCTCATATTCTGTACGTTATCTCGGCCCTGGCTCCACCACTCCGCACTCACCAGAAGCCTGCTTAAGGGTGCTCAGCCGGTAGGGCGAAGGCGTTCGACTCCAATTCAAAAGGTATTCGTGGATCGTCCGCCATTTCGGGTATTCCGTCGGTAACATCCGCCACTGACATCCAGTCTTGAGAACAGACGACAATCCACAGAACCCATTGTAGCGATCAACCGTTCTCGGCTTGGTGCACTTGCGTGCGGAATCAAGAATCGGCTTGATCTTTTCGATCTGTTCGCGGTTGATGTCGCTTGGGTATTTCTTGGGTTCCATTTATCAAATGGATATAGGATACACTTAGTCTTAAATATTGAACAGGTTCTAAAAGAAGGCGAATTAACCTAAATGAATACCCCTAACAGGATGGTGAAAAACTACTCGATATTCCCCTTACCCCAGAACCTTTTCTTGAATGGCAAAGCGGATTTTGGTCTTTTGGGAGACGGTTTCCTGGCTTTTAACCTTCTTTACTCCGATTTCGGCAACCACGGACATAGCTCTCCCTATGCAGGGGTCGCCTGCTCCTATACCGACAAGGGAACCATCGCCAATAACTTCAGCAAGCGGGTGAATTTGTCTGCGGATCTTGGGCGTCGGTCTGGCGACTGTCCCTGATCAAATCAAATTCGTACCGACAAAAACCGGCCGGTGAATCACGCGTCCGTTTTTTTATCTCAGTTATTATTCGACCTCCATTTTTAAACCGACCGTTTTAGGCCAGTTTCACGCCGCCGCTAGCAACTGCTGTTTCAGGACGAAGCTCGCTTTGGCCGCATGGCACGCCCCGACTCTATTGAACGCCCTTGCCTTGGCGACAGGTTATGATGCTCAAGGGCTATGAACGACAATTCGTATAAGGCTACGGTGCAGTCAACCCGCTGCAGGGCGACTTCGACTGAATGCTGTATGGCGAGATGTAATAGTGCATGGGCGAATTCTTGGCGCACGTGAGCCGTGCCCATTCCGACGACTTCATGGTGATGATCTTCGAGGGAGCGAGTTCGCACCGGGCCAAAGATCTGGCAGTACCTAAAAACATCCGCCTGATACCCCGCCCGCATACGCCCCGAATCAACCCTCGGGAACAAGTCTGAGACGAACTGCGAGAGAAGGAGTTCCCGAATCGGGTGTTTCAACTATCTTGATGCCGTGAACGCACAGTTGCATGCGGGGTCCTCCCGTTTGGCGGAGAACCATAACCGGGTCCGCAGCTTAACCGCGTTGCCGTGGATCATTAGTCTCACATTGAACCCACATTAAAATAACCTCGCGGAGCCCATCGGCCTAATTTACCAGACGTGGCTTTGTATTATGAAACCATAACGAACCGATAAATGGAGTTTGATGTTAAAACCGACCAATTGAAATTGAAAAATGTAGTGCGTCCAAGCCGGTATAACCCATACGGGAATATTCCGTTTACTCTTATATCCTCGAAAATTCTTTTCAGGCCGACTCAAGGTACGGCGACGTCAAAACCGACCTTAATGTTGTGACGTCGTCTATAGGCGACATTGAAATACCTATAAATTTCAATCCTCTTTGCTCCTTACAGCCTTCGTCTGTAGCTGTCCGGCGACGAAAAAGTAACGGTCTCACTACCGAAAGTCCGATTGCAAAACTTTTTATTACAGAAATTCGCAGCTTGCGTCGTAGCAATTATCTGGCCGATTTGTTGCTTATTATTTAAGGTTACGCGTATTGTATCAGAATATATACAGCCATGCAAAAATAAAATAATAATCGCTTCTATACTATACCAAGCGATTCATCGGCACCTAAGTAAAAAGGCGGGACGTCCACTTTGTTCCACTTATCCTCAAGATATTGGAGTATTCATCCAGCATAGAGCCCTGCCCGTCTTATATACCTGTGTTAAATCGATAGCCGCAAAATTTAGGACGTACTATTTATAATTCCGGACGGAATCATTTATATTGCTCGCGGTTCACGCACATAGACAGATAGGGACGTCAACCCATTGGTAATGGTTTTGAATGCAGCGTAGATGCCCCTCTGGATATCGGCTGCCTGTGGGTATAACGAACCTTCAGATTAATCGGACACAATATATCAATATAATCTTAATCGTATTCATTTCTAAATCCATAATATAAGTTAGTCTGTTAGATATTGTTAATGTAATCCAAAATAGCATCCAAATACAATATATTAAAAGGTCAAAACTTATTAACTGACGAATGGGGGACTGATTATGGGTGTAACTGACCTGGACTTACCTTGGAGCCACAAGATAATAAAGGAGTTGCGTCTGGTTATCGCGCCCTGACAGACGCGCGATTTGCTTGGAAGGCTTTGGGAACAGGGATGCTTCGCCGGATTTCAGTTGATATCGGGGGTAATGGCTATCATTTGGCAAGTTATTGAACCGCCATGTTTCGAATGGCCCCTCCCAAAGTTCCGGACTTCAAAGTAACACGTAACGGGTCGATTTAGTGACCTTTGTCACAGTTCTTTGTATTCCAACTACTAGCCTTTATGTAGTTCGTTAGCTCAAGAGGGCGATGGTGATTAATATGAAAAATTTTCTTTTGAACCTGTCCCTAGGCGAAGTGTTTCCATACCTTTCCTTAGTGGGACTTGTGCTGTTACTGGGCAGTAGCAACTCGTTGGCGGGAAGCGTGAACCTCGCGTGGGAAGCCAGTACGTCATCCGATATAGGTGGATACAGAATCTATTACGGTCAAAATAGCAACAATTACCCTTCGACCATTGACGCCGGTCAGACGACCTCTTACACAGTGACAGGACTTCAAGATGGTTCCGATTACTTTTTCGCAGTCAAAACCTACGACTCGACCAAGACGACCGAAAGCGTATATTCCAACGAGGTCAGCATTACGGTACCAGTCCCGGTACCACTAACAACGGATTTCACGGCAAGCAAAACCAGTGGCCCCGCGCCCGTAGTCGTAGATTTCACACCCGTAACGACTGGAACAGTCACCAGCTATAATTGGGTGTTCCCCGGTTCATATACACCTACGGTATCAATCTCAACTCCCGGCGTCGTGCGGGCGACCTATCCGAACGCCGGAACATATTCTGTCGGCCTGACCGCAACAGGCACCAGCGGAAGTAGTGTCACCAAGACCAAGTCGAACCTGATTACCGTAACGTCTGCGCCCCCTATAACATCTGAACTTCCGGCGACAACGACTTCAACGGAAACGTCTCCAACTCCAAGTTCAAATGCCAGTACGAGCGGTTTGGTTGCGGCTTATGGATTCGAGGAAAATAGTGGCGCCGCGATTGTCGATGCCTCAGGTCAAGGTAACCACGGTACGATCAAGGAAGCCGTCAGAATCACGTCCGGCCGTTATGGGAAGGCACTTAAGTTTGATGGCGTCAACGATTGGATTACAGTCAATCACAGCGATTCACTGGATCTCTCAACAGGTATGACCCTCGAAGCGTGGGTTTACCCGCAGGATCTAACGATCGGAAATACCGTAATCGTGAAAGAAACGTTCGGTGGCGCGGTTTATAACCTCTATGCAAGTGAAGATGTTATTCAGCCGGTTTCCTCGTTCAATGATGGTCAGTACCGAATAATCACTGGCCCTGATCCCTTGCCGGAAAACCAGTGGACCCATCTTGTAGCGACCTATGATGGACTGATTCAGCGCCTTTATGTGAATGGCGTCGAGGTCGCCAAGCAAAGTCGAAAGAGCCTGATTAATGCCTCCAGCGGAGAGTTGCGTATCGGCGGAAACAGCATTTGGGGAGAATTTTTCAAGGGCTTAATCGATGAGGTGCGGATTTACAATCGTGCATTGACCAATACAGAAGTCCAGAACAACTTGTCGACCGCGATTAGTGTGTCAAATCCACCGCAGTTGGTTATCGGCAACGAAGCCTTGGAGCCAAGGATTGATTCCAGACAGCGGAGCGTTGCGGAAGCGCATTCGACGGCACCCGAGCAATCGGGGATCGTAATCAATGTCGAGAGGTATCTTGACTCCAGATCAACAGCAACAGAACTGGTTGCCGGAATCGATAGCAACAATAACGGTCGCCTTTACCAATGCATCGCGCAAGGTAATTTAAGTGCGCTTCAACCCGGAGATTGGAACTCTATTCCAATTCCAGCGACATCCGTTACTACCGTGGATCGATCTCACTGGATCGCGACATCAGGAGCCAAAGGGGAAATCGTATTCCTTGAACCAGTGGAAACTGGAACAGGTGCAATGGAAACGAATGCCGCCACCGGACTTACGAGTTTGCCCTCGACTTGGAGCAGCTCCGCAGACAAGCCCAACTCGTCAATGTCAGTCTATGGAAGCGGATATTCACTCTGAAGCAATGACAGATTAGCGCGGCTTACCTGGGCGATGCGCGTATCGAATTGTGCATTATCCGCATTAGATCTGCCGCCGACAATTGCGGCACATTCGGCTCCATTATGGTTATCCAATTTTCGGTAAATGACAATTGAATCTACGTCTCAAAGATCTAGGAAAAATTCTATGAACTCATTCTTTCGAATCCGCTGTCTTTTGTTTTTAATATGCTGTACATCCGGTGTAACAAGCTACTCATGGGCGGCTACTATAAATGCTGCAAGTTGTTCGCAGTCCAACGTGTCCAGTGCAATCTCATCGGCGGCTGTGGGTGATACGGTTCAAGTTCCCGCCGGGGTGTGTTCATGGTCTGGATTGTCGATCAGCAAAGCGATTCATCTAAAAGGTGCTGGAGTAGGGCAGACAAAAATCACCCTGACCGGCAGTAATTCAATTTCCAAACAATCCGCGGGCATCACCCGTGTATCGGGATTCAGCTTTTCAAAGAGTGGCGGTGGAAATCAAAGCAAAGGGTGGACCATAGATGGTTCTTGGCAAAGTGCTGAACCGGTCATTTTCCAAAATAACGACTTTATCATCAGTAATTCAGGTTTGTTTCGTTTGAATGTTGCGGGTGGCGTCATCATTGCCAATAACTCATTTACCGGCGGCTGGGATGATTCTTTCATTCAGCCTAAAGATAGTCAAGACGGGGGGAATTCCTGGGCCACCGCGGACACGATGGGATCGAAAGATACCACCGGCAAACGAAACATCTATGTTGAAAACAACTCCTTCTATGGTGGAACTAACGCGGGGATCGACTGTGATGACAGCACCCGGTGTGTGTATCGGTACAACACGTTAACCTTTTCGTCGTTTAACTCCCATGGAATGGACACTTCACCGGTCGGAATCAGACATTTCGAGGTCTACAACAACGAATTCATTCATAACGGAGGAACCAGTCAAATTGCAAACCAAAACTGGGCGGTTTGGATTCGTGGCGGGACTGGTGTTATCTTCAATAATCAAATCGCAGATCTAGCCGGATCATACTGGGGGAATAAAAGCGAACTAAAGATGTCGATTCGCGGAGCCGAGGATGTTCGGCCGCAGGGAAGCTGTTCGAACGTAAAATATCCAGTCCCTCGACAACTCGGGCAGAATCATAATGGAAGTAATTATTTCACGGATCCTATTTACATCTGGGGCAACAGCGGAGCGACAGCCACGTCGGCGGGTTGGAACTGGGGCAACCCATGTGGTTTAAACTGGAATATCTACTTCCAGTGGGGTCGTGATGCGGTCAACGGTATTGCGAAGCCGGGATATTCTCCGTATACCTACCCACATCCATTGTTGAGCGGTGGTACCCCAGCGCCTACGGACACCTCGGCGCCGTCAGTGCCTAGCGCTTTCCAAGCAACCGTCGCCTCATCCAGTCAGATTTCGCTTTCGTGGACCGCAAGCACCGATAACATTGGCGTAACCGGTTACCGCCTGGAGCGTTGCACCGGCGCGAGCTGCACGAACTACGTTCAAATCGGAACTGCATCAAACACCTCTTATTCCAACTCCGGTCTCACTGCGGGTACCACGTATCGGTATCGCGTCCGGGCATCGGACGCCGCCGGCAACCTAAGTGGGTATTCGACGGTGGCAAATGCGACCACACCGGCTCAAACCGGAGGCGGTGACACGTCGGCGCCGTCAGTGCCGAGCGGTATTCAAGCAACGGTTGTCTCTTCCAGTCAGATCTCGCTTTCGTGGACCGCAAGCACGGATAATGTCGGCGTAACCGGGTACCGCCTGGAGCGATGCACAGGCTCGACCTGCACGAACTATGTTCAGATCGGAACTCCGGCGAATACCTCGTATTCCAACTCCGGTCTGACTGCGGGTACCACGTATCGTTATCGCGTCCGCGCAACGGACGCTGCTGGCAACCTAAGCGGGTATTCGGCGGTGGTCAATGCGACCACACCGGCTCAAACCGGAGGGGGCGACACCACGGCGCCGTCCGTCCCGAGCAATTTTCAAGCAACCGTTGGTTCATCCAGTCAGATTTCGCTTTCGTGGACCGCAAGCACCGATAATGTCGGCGTAACCGGTTACCGCCTGGAGCGTTGCACAGGCTCGAACTGCGCGAACTTTGTTCAGATCGCAACGCCATCAAACACCTCGTATTCCAACTCCGGTCTGACTGCGAGTACCACGTATCGTTATCGCATCCGCGCAACGGACGCCGCCGGCAACCTAAGTGGGTATTCGGCGGTGGTCAATGCGACCACACCCGCTCAAACCAGTGGTAATGTCTACTATATTGATCAAACCGCAGGTAATGATAACAACGCGGGCACCGCCGCTCAGCCGTGGAAGAATGCGCCCGGCATGAATGGGCAGTCTGCGCATACGGGAAACCATTCCCTGTCACCGGGAGATACCGTGTACTTCGACCGGAACGATACTTGGACGGTTTCTGGAAGTCCGCAAGGGTTTTATTTAGTCGGCGGGGTGCGTTACATAGGCGACGATTGGCAGCCGGGTTCGGGCGCAACTGGATCCCGGGCGGAGATTCGTGCGGGTAATGACTTTAATAATAATGGAGTGATAAGATTCCGGGATCATGCCACTATTCAAACGCTTTTCAAAGGATTTGAGGTAAACGCGAATGGTATGTCGGCAAATGGTATCGACATCAATCACGGATTTTGGAGCCTGATGAATGGGGCCACCAAACGGGTCGAAAACGTAGAAGTCCACCACGTATTCACCGAACAGTCCAAGGGAGAATACAAATATGGTATCGCGATGAGCAACTGGGGCGGAAGTAATGGCATTCTTCAAAACGTAGAGATCGTCAATTGTTCTGTCCATGACATCGGTAGATCCGCGATTGTTTTATATCCTAGTGATGATCCTAGTTCCAGAATTGGTAATATCGTCGTTCGAGGATGCGAAGTGTATAATACCGGGCAGGACCCTGGTTATGACGAAGGGCATGGCATTGTCGTCAAGGGCTGGGTCTATAACTCCACGATCGAGAACAACTATATTCACAATGTGAATTCATCGGCCATTTTCGTGAGTGGTCCAGAGAATGATGGCAACCAAAGATCGGCAGATAATGTTGTTGTCCGAAACAACATCCTGACTACACAGGATAATAATGGTATTATCAGACTTTACAAAAAAGGATCCAAAAACCTGAACATTTACGGAAACATCATATTTGATAACAGTAGCACTGGTGGATTGAACCTCGGCGGTAATTCCGGAACGCTTGACCTTCTAGTTTACAACAATACGTTTTACAATACATTTGTAGATCTCGGTAGTCACTCCTCAAGCGTAAATACCTTCGAGTTCAAAAACAACATCATCCAGTATTCGAGCAACCAGTTGCGGAATTCCGGCGCGATCCGGAGCCAGTCCAACAATTTATTGGTCAGTTCCAATCCTGGTTTCAAGAATCCGAGCAACAAACCCACCGGCTTCGTTGGGCAATATGGGGTCGATCTTCGTCCCAACGCCGATGGACTGTCGCTAATTTCTGGAAATGGGATCAATGGTGGCGCGGCGCTTGCCAATGCGTACAGCGGCAGCATCAATAGCGTGCCGCGTCCACAGGGACCCGCGTGGGATATTGGCGCTTATGAGTTCAGCTCCGTTGCGGTTACATCGGTGAATCCGCCGCTTAACCTCAGAATCAATCCGTAACAACGTAATCTCATCCATTTAGATAAGCGTGTATCGCGAAAAGGAGCATCAGAGATAGCATTTGGATATCTAATGATCTCAGTTCTAATACCCCGCCCACTTGTGGCGGGGTAATTTTTTGGCTGTCTATTCCTATGCCACCTGCCTTAGCAACCCTGCTCACTGTCGTATTCATATTCTTCCTTTTTTTCCTGGATTCTCGAAAACAGGGTGAAATAAGTAGCGCGCTGTGGCTGCCCGTGTTTTGGCTGGCGATCACAGGATCGCGGTTCCCCACCCAGTGGCTTAATTTGGGTAACAGTGCCGTCGATGCAGAAGGCGGCCTTCTCGATGTTGCCTATTTTCTTACCTTGATTATTCTGGGAATTCGGGTGCTGGTTGTCAGGCACGTCGCCATCGGTAACCTTGTAGAACACAACAAATGGCTGGCTGCCTTCTTCATCTTCAGCTTTCTCTCGATCGCCTGGTCTGATTTTCCTTTTATTGCCTTTAAACGTTACATCAAGATTCTTGGTCACCCGGTAATGGCCTTGATCATTCTTACGGATTCCCATCCAAAACAGGCGCTACAGAAAGTAATGAAGCGATGCGCCTATCTAATGATGCTACCTTCGGTACTATTCATTAAATATTATCCGCAATACGGCAGAGGATTTGATAGATGGACTGGTGAAGCGTTCAATAACGGCATCATGATTACCAAGAATGAACTAGGGGCTGGATGCATGGTGTTCGGGATTTTCTTCTTTTGGAATCTGCTAACGGCGCGGCGCATCGAAGATCACAGTTATCGACGAATGGAAATCCTTCAAAGTGCCGGATTTCTTTATATGGTCGGATGGCTGATGTACATGGCACATAGTTCGACGTCCCTTGTCGCTTTGATGATCGGGGGGGTAACCATCGGTGTGCTTGGCCTGCGCATCGTCAACAAACGGTTTATCGGGACTTATTTTGTTGCGGTCATACTCGTAGCAGCCATTGCAGAATGGGGTTTCGACCTGCGTGAAAACGTTATCGAAATGCTCGGAGAAGATTCAACATTGACTGACCGTACGTTAGTCTGGGCGGATTGCCTGGCCTTGGTTGATAATCCCATCCTCGGCGCAGGATTCGAAAGCTTTTGGTTGGGGCCGCGACTCGACATACTTTGGGCGAAGTGGTGGTGGAAGCCAAATCAGGCGCACAATGGCTACATCGAAACGTACCTCAACCTTGGAGGGGTCGGGGTGGTTCTTTTAGCCGGGTTGATCATTTCAACGTTCCGCAAATCCAGCCAGCAGTTGCTGACGGATTTCGATTTTGGCCGTTTGCGACTCGGATTTCTATTTGCCATCATTCTGTATAACTATACCGAGGCTACATTCAAAGCCCTCCACCTCGTTTGGACAATTTTCCATATTATCGCCATAGACTACCCTAGACCGTCAACCCAATCAGTTCAACGACAGCGAATCGTTCGTCAACTGAGCCGATCCCATTACAAAAAAACCTTAAAGCAGCATGTTGAGTAGTTTGGATCGAATAGGCGGGAATTCCGGATTTCAAGCACTGTGCTCAATAGCATGCTCACAGTATTCCGTCTAACCGTGGATCAACAGTCGTGCCGTCGCCTCCAGAGATAGTACGGCATTTATCTCCCGGATGTAATTTTTCCGCCCACGGATATGATCTGCGACAATCGATGCCAGAAAAGTAGAATTCCAGTATGGCGTTCCCAGCGTAGATGGATCGGTTAGTACGTCACTGACGTAGGCAGCCAATTCTTGCTTAAACCAACGTCTATACGGCAGGAATTTGTGCCAGCCAAGAAGTCCAAGATTCGATAGAGAGCCGACTAAGGGATCAACCGGCGAAAGCCAATGCGGAAGCCCTTCCTTGTGAAAGTAATCGAGCTTGAAGGTAACTTCAGAAAAAATGCGCCCTATCAGATACTCGAATCCGCGCGTACCAAATACCAGACCCCGATCGGTCGGTATCTTGGCCAGATCGGAGTTACCTTCACTCACCAAACGCTTCGCGGAGTCGGGCGACTGGCGCGAACGCGCAGGCGCCCTAAACGCCAATGCAACGATTTCATTATTAAGATAGGGAGTCCTGAAAGTCAGTTGAGATCTTCCGGCTGCCAAAGAACCGAAAAGACTAAAGGGGATTTCCCGGAAAGCGGCAAACGTAACCGGATGCTCGTCCTTTTCATAAACGTTTCTCAGGGACGACTTGATGCTACTTTGGAAGTCTTTATCCAACAATTCCGGCGCAAGATTGATCCGCTTGAAAGTCGACATACTTCTAAGTATTTCGCTGCCAAAATTTCCGGTCAACCGAACCCGGGATAAGGACCGGCTCTTCGAATTCAAGTATATTTCGTGAGCGGTCATGGCGCCGGCACAGCCGTCGGTTACGAACACCGTTCGATCCACGTATTTACCATAATCGGAGACAAAATCCGCCCCAATCCGCAGAACGTGGTGCTCCAACCCACACACTTTTGCTACACGGGCTGCCAGTCGTGCATCCAGTGTTTCTTCCGTTAATCCTGAAAAAGTGTAGCAAACCGGGTTGGCTATATTCTTGGGTATACAAGCCATAATCATACGAGTATCCAAACCGCCGGTCAGCGATATCCCAATTGGGGAGTCCGAGGAGAAATATCGGGGAAGTATTCGCCTGAAAGTTTCCAGAAACTCCTGTTCAAAAGCCTCCTCTGTCAAAGGAGGCTGGGACTCCCATTTATTAGGAACGAAATATTGTTGTTTCCGACAAGGTCCACCTCCTTCAAAAACCCAAATAGAACCGCCAGGCAAAAAACGCAGGTTGCGGAACAATGTCCGCCCAGCCAGAGTACACCCAAAAGTCAGAAATTGTGCGATCCCTTCGTCGTCGAAGGCCCTAAGTTCCGGAACAACCCGCAACAATGCCTTCGCCTCACTGGCGAAAAAGGTCGTGTCGCCGGTTTCGTAAACGTACATCCTTTCAACGCCATAGCGATCATTGAAGAGAAGGACGCGCTTCTGTTGCCGGTCAATCAATAGTCCACTAAAGAGCCCATTAAACTGTCCGACAAAGCGTTCACCGTCCTTTTGATAGAGTTTCAGCAATTGATCCACGTCAAAATCAATTCGTTGCGCTTCCGGGTAAGCCGACTGGTCAGGCGATTGAAACGGTTGAAAGCACTCACCCGAAAACAGCAGCGTGACGTCGTTCTGTTGAGTACCGGCAGACTGACGGGCAGCGAAAGAGCCTTCATGCGCCACCCAACCGCCGTATACTCCGATTTCCGGAACGAAGCAGGTACCCGAAACATAGAATTGCTCGTACTTCATGGCAGCAATCATCGCGTTCACAAGATGCTGACATTCTTCGGATGACCTACGGCTGATTATTCCAGCAATACCTGGCATGTAATTTTCCGTGTTGATTTAATGGAAAGTTTCAATAATAGTGCCGCCGACGCCGCAAAAATGCATTTCGTGCAGCGATCGTCCTTCATTTTGCTCAATCTTTGTTCAGCCGATAAAACATTCGACGCAACTTCTTTAACCGCGTTCTGATCGATTCCGGCAGGAGGTGCTTCCAGCCGCGATGGGCCCTGAACTTCAATGCGAGTTCTCCCTTCCAGGTCAGCGGAACGTAATAGCGCGGAATTCTCACTTTTTGAAACCCACAGCGCCGCTTAAATTCGGCGAGCGAATCATCGCTCCAGAAGAAATAGATCAAATATCCCAACTTTCGGGTTGTGCATATCTCCACGGCTTTGGCAATCAGCGCGTTGTTTGGTGATTTGTCCCGGTGCTTGAGGCTGGATAGGATCTGCCCCGTGATACCGAATCTCCCGGCATCGCCCAGCATCATGAAGCCAATCATTTCTCCTCGATAATAAGCACCGATCATTTGTTCTCGAAACAAGTAACGGGAAAACTGTTTCTTGATCGTTTCGGAGTCCTTGCCGTAATGCCAGGACTTCCTGCCCTGACGAACCGGTGACTCGTTAAAGATCGCTGTCATACCAAGCACGAAGGCTTCATCATAAGAAGTTTCCTTGATCACTATTCCATCCTTCTCGGACTTGCGAATCTGATTCCGCACCCGAGATTTGATTTGATGGTTCCACCAGTGATCGTATGAGGTGATCGGCAGCACCGCTATGTCTTGCCACTCCAGATGATATGAGTACTTGGGCTCGATAAAGGGTATGCGTTGCCAGAATGTGAAAAGATCGGGTTTGAAGCCGGGATTTCCCTTCAGGACATTGATAACCGATGGCGGATCGTCGATATCCGCGTACCACTCATCTTCAAGACTAACAACGGTGAGCAACCCTCGATTGATCGCAAACGTTTGCCCACCGATTTCCACACATTCGAGCTGAATCGGTCTACCGTCTTTCAGTGTCTCCTTGGTGAAGGTTTGCCCCGCCGACGGAATGGTTGACCCCAACTGTTTTGACATTCGATACTCCGTTCAATCCTCAAAATTTTACAGAATGTAATGCGAGCGCCCGGCGATCCTCGGCCAGGCTTGATTGCGGGACTGCTTAGCGCGAGAAACTCAATGGTTTCGAGAGCAACTGCCGAAGCCTTGCAAGTTGCTCTTGCCGATGGAATCTCATGAGTTCCGCTGAGACCGGCCGCTCGAAACGGGTCGCCCAACAGCAGAAATATCCGAACAGCAACGCCATTCCTCCCACTAGATATGGCTTCTTAACCATTTGAAAGATACCCCTGAATACTTCCCAAAGCGGATGGCCCCCCAGAAAGTAGTCCTTTTTCCCGTAATTAAAGCGAGACATCAATTCGTTGCTTCCGGCAGTTCCCATTTTTCGATGATGGTCGTACGTCCGGTCCGCGAACGAATAAGTAGTCCAGCCCTTCATGCGCGCTGTCGTTACGGCCACCCAGTCGATCCCGCCGCCTTTTATCGGAACGTATCCGCCGATGTCCTCGAAACAGGCTCTACGGAATAACTGACACTGGCCATTAACATGACGAACATTGATATAGCTGTCTTGAAAGGAGTGAAAACCGCCTTCGATGTAATGTGTTCCGGCGACACCCAGGTCCGGCATCCTCTCGAACTTCTCGAGGAGATAGGCAAAGAAATCCTCACAGAAAGAAATATCGGCGTCAAGATTGCCGATGACGTCGAATGACAGGTCTTTTATACGTTCATAACCCTTATTAAATGCCCGTACTTTCGCGGCGAAGTTGCGCTGCTTCCGCTCCGGAAGCCTTAGCAGTTCCAGCCATTCTCTACCGTCCATGTAGTTCTTAACTATCTCATCTGTACCGTCCGTGGAACCGTCGCTCACGATTACCCAGCGCTTAGGCAGAACGGTCTGCCCAACGACTGATTGGATTGTCTTTTCGATAAACGCCGCTTCGTTGCGCGCCGGTGTAATCAGCACATATTCAAATGTCATAATATCGCGTAGTATTCCTTATACATTAAAGTGTTTAGTCCCACCATTAAGTGGTTAGGATTAATAATAAAAATATCCGGCATTTTTGGATAGCAATCGAGTATCGCTTCAAACGGCGTGAGGCGTCCAATAGCCCCGTAGTTTGAGGTTGAAGTTATAGGTCAAGACATAGGCATACAAATGCTCCTTAAGCGCTTCTACGCTGTCGTAATGGAAGCGTTTGACGGTATTGGCCTTAATCTTTTTGTTCATGGCTTCGACCATGCCGTTGGTCCACGGGTGTTTGACCAAGGTGGTGCGGTGCTCGATCTGGTGGTCGTCACAGACTTTGACAAAGGGATGTAGCCTCCCGTCCTTGGGCTTCTTAGCTTCCACCAGCAGGTTGTAGCTGAACTCGATGCCGTTGTCGGTCAGGATTTTCACGACTTTGAACGGATATTGAACCAAGGTTTGTTCGAGGAACGCGGCCGCGGTATTCGCGCGTTTGTTATCATGCAGTTCCACATACACAAAGCGTGTGGCCCGGTCGATCGCGACGAACAGGTACCACTTATCCTGGCTCAGGTTGATCTGCGCAGTGTCGAGGTGCAGGTAGCCGGGGGCGTAGTCCTTGAAGGCCTTGGTCTGACCTTTCTCTTCCGGCGGCAGCAAGTCGGCCAGACGACTAACACCGTGGCGCTGCAGGCAGCGGTGCAGGTTGGAGCGCGTCAACACCGGAATCAAGGGCACGAGCACGTCGTAAAGGTCATCCAACGACAACAGGGTCTTGCGCCGGGTTTCGATGATGACCGCTTCGTCTACCTCGG
>JBGTCG010000118.1:0-2122 GCA_041748915.1 Methylococcales bacterium | reverse complement strand
CGCAACAACGACCCGCCGCCGGGGCATCAACTGCTTTGGCAAGGGTACACCGAATTCCAGTTCATGTGTTTGGGCTTTGCTCTGTCGGCGGAGACCTGAATTGCTCCATATCAACTTGTGGGTAAAGGGCAGGGCTAGCCGTATGGCAATTCTGGCCGTCATCGGGCGTCAAATCAGAGACTCCGGCAGTTAAATCCGACGGCGTCATGCTCGCAGGGCATGGACAGATCGCTGTGCATCCGGGTAGTCTTCTGGAGAAAAAGCTGGATCTGACAATCGTACAGAAAGAACGCATCACAACGCCCTTAATAACGGTGACGGGCGCGGTCATGGCGCGTCTTCGGGATGGACCCGGCCTGGTTGAGGACCGCTGGCAATTCAGCAGCGTCGAATTGTCAGCCATTTATACGGATTGGCAGAAGACGGGGACCGAAATCGAATTCGACGCAAAGCGATTGATCAAAACTCGTGAACTGACGGCGGCGCAACTCAACTCTCAAAAAAAGGTCGTGGAGCGGTTGCGTAAACTGGTGGCTACGGGCACGGAAGCCGCCCGCGATTTGAGTTCCGCAGAGGCATATATGCTGCAGATACAGATGGAGGGCCAAAAGGCGGTTTTCGAGGCTAAGAGTGCACTGACCCAAGCAACCCATAGTCACGCCGATTTCGAGAGACATCTTCTGCAGTCAGGAGTCGATCCGGCGTTAATGGAAAACGTCCCGGCGGGCGCCTCCCTGGTGATGGCTGATGTACCCGAGGTCAGAATTGAAATGGTGGCAATCGGGCAGGCCTGTGAAGCCCGCTTCTACGGATTGCCGCAACACCTGTTTAGAGGGGTCGTTCGCAGCCTCTCGCCGGTCCTGTCGCCCGAGCGGCGGACTCTGCGTGTGTTCTTCGAACTGAATGATCAGGAAGGAAGGCTCAAACCGGGCATGTACGCCGAAATCGGTTTGGGCACCGAATCCAGACAGGCGGTTCTTGCCCCTGCCGATGGTATTCTGCATATCGCCGATGCGGATTATGTGCTTAGCGAGGCCAGTGCCGGACTGTGGACCGTCACAAAAATCCTGGTTGGCGAACGCGCCGGCGAGCGGGTAGAGGTCCTCGATGGCCTGAAGGGCGGGGAGCGCCTTATCAGCAAGAGCGCAATCCTGTTGAAACCCCTCGTGGTTCAGGCACTTCAAGGCAAAACAACTGCAATGCCAGGCAGCCCGGTGAAATCATGATCCCGGCGCTGATCCGAATCGCTCTGCATTACCGCTGGATCGTTGTAATCGCCACAATCGCTCTAGTGGCGTTAGGGCTTTGGTCATTCACCCAAATGAAGATCGATGCCTATCCGGATATCTCCGCCCAGATGGTGTCGGTCATCACAACCTACCCTGGACGGGTGCCGGAAGAAGTTGAACGACAGGTAACGATCCCGGTCGAGATCGCCATGCGCAACGTCCCGAACGTGGAAACGATCCGCTCACGCACGATATTCGGCCTGTCCGTGGTCCAGCTTATTTTCGAGGAAGATACAGAAAAATACTGGGCCCGGCAACGGATTCAGGAAACGCTCTCCGGCCTCAATCTGCCCGAGGGCGCTTCTGCCGACCTCGGACCGCTCGCGACAGCCTATGGCGAAACTCTGCGTTACGAATTGGTCTCGGATGGTCGATTCGACCTGATGGAACTGCGCACGCTCAACGACTGGGTTGTAATCCCCCGATTACTGCGAGCTTCCGGGGTCGCCGAAGTATCCAACTTCGGCGGTTACTCCAAACAGCACGGGGTGCTGCTGGACCCGGCGCAACTCCTCCGATTCGGGTTATCGTTCAACGACGTCGTGGATGCCATCCAGACCAACAACGCGAGCGCCGGCGGCAGTGTGCTGTCGCGCGGGAGTGTGTCCTTTGTGATTCGAGGTCGTGGCGCACTGCAGGGTGAAAACGACATTAGTTCGATCTTCATCAAATCCATCGGCGGAACACCTATCTAGTGCCTGAACGAAAAGCCTTTTTTTTTAAAAAAATTTGCCGACCATCCCCGAAATTTTCGAGAAAATTTTTTTCATTCGGTTAAAATCCAGGTGCGGTGCTACGAAATCCTTACGTAATAAGAATTATTCTTATTAACG
>JBGTCG010000117.1:0-16517 GCA_041748915.1 Methylococcales bacterium | reverse complement strand
CGTTAATAAGAATAATTCTTATTACGTAAGGATTTCGTAGCACCGCACCTGGATTTTAACCGAATGAAAAAAATTTTCTCGAAAATTTCGGGGATGGTCGGCAAATTTTTTTTAAAAAAAAGGCTTTTCGTTCAGGCACTACTTAGCCATCGCCGCCGGATCTACGGGCGATCTCCCGCATTTTCGCCGGCGGCAAGCCTATTTTTTTGTCCGGATCTTGTTTGCAGCTCTCACGGGTCAGCATTTCCGCGCGCAGGATCAACGCCGATGGACGAATACCGAGCGCGCTGGCTAGTTTTTCCAGTGTCGACAACGTTGGAGTGACCTGGCCACGTTCGATCTCGCCCAGGTAACTGCGATCCAGCGCGGCGTGTTCGGCAAGCTCTTCCTGAGACCAGCCGTGTTCGCGCCGCGCCTGGCGCAGCGCAACCCCGAATTGGGTCTTCAGCGAGGTCATCGCTACTCGCTGGCGGCCGCATGCCGCGAACGGGCCTGAGTAATCCGGCTGCCGGGCGGCACGCTGCGCGTCCACCAGACATTGCCGCCGACGATCGAACCCTTGCCAATCGTGATCCGGCCCAGAATGGTCGCATCCGCATAGATCACGACATTATCCTCGACCAGTGGATGGAGCGGCTGTCCTTTAACGATCGTTCCATCGGCATCCAGTTCGAAACTCTTCGCGCCAAGGGTGACCGCCTGAAAAATACGGACGTTGTCACCGAGCAAAGCGGTCTCACCAATGACTACCCCGGTGCCGTGATCAATGAAGAAAGAGCGCCCGATCGTTGCGCCCGGATGAATATCGATACCGGTGTCCGAGTGCGCCAGCTCGGCGATTATCCGCGCCAGCAGTGGCAGGTCGAATTTGTATAACTCATGGGCGATTCGATGATGAATCAACGCGTGCACTCCAGGGTAGCAAAGCAACACCTCATCGACGCTGCGCGCCGCCGGATCACCCCGGTAGGCCGCCTCTACATCCGTATCAAGCAGAACGCGTAGCTGCGGAACGGTACCGGCAAACTGCCCAATGCGGCGACGCGCATCTGTGCGTAACGCTTCGGGAGAATCCCGGCGTCCAGGGTCCTTCGCACAGCTTAACAACTCGAGTTCGGCTTCCTCCGCCAGACTATTGAACGCACTCTCAAGCGCGTGGCCTACGTAAAAGTCCTCGCCTTCGCGATGCAGATCGGAAGGGCCAAGACGCAGAGGAAACAACGCGCCGCGCAACAATTCCATCGCGTTACGAACACGCTCGGGCGACGGAAATTCCCGTTCGCCCTCGTAACGACCCCGATGGCGACGCTGCCGCCATGCCTCGCGCGCATCCCTGAGGCCGGCAACAATGCCATCGAGTTTCCAACGGCCGTGGATTGGATGATCCGCCATAGTGTCCCGATCGCTAATCCTGTATCCAGGGCAGTCCGTGAAATCGCCAGCCGTTGTGGCGGCCACGCTGTCCATGGTCGTCAAGATCACCCTCAAATCCTTCCAGCACATTCGCGATCAGGCGAAAGCCGGCGGCAATCGCGGCGTCTCTTGCCAAAGCCGAACGCTTGCCGCTCCGGCACAGCAGCAAAATCGGATAATCCTTGCCGGCCTAGATCTCGAGTTCTCGAACGAACCGGGGTTGCAATTAAGGGCGGTGCCCATCGCCCAAGGCACATGGTGACTGCCCGGTACATGCCCGACAAACTTTCGTTCTTCCGCTGTACGGACATCGACCAGCAGGACGCCATGGGTCTGTACCCAGTACCAGGCATTGATAGGATTAACCCCCTGCGCATGCGGAAAAGTACTGGCCATGAAGAACTCCGAAGCAAAATCCGCCTCTGTGGACAGTGCGGCAGCTATATTTGTAGAAGTCATGATGTTTTTCCTTTGTTCAAGTTGATACAGGGGTCAAACTGTAGTCTTTTTTTATTATTTGAAAAAGTGATAAAAACGAATTAAATATATCGATCTAGAATATGCAGCCGTGCCCGTTAAATTCACGGAGAGAAGCAAGGGGTCGATGCGCATGTCCTTGCTATCAGGGACGGATCACGATAATCAGAAACCCAATCCTGCCTCACCTTATTCCGGATAGCTGGATGCATCGATTATCTTCACGTAAAACCGCCGGTTTCGAGGCGGCAACCCCCACAGATCCGAAAACGCGTAAGTCACGCATCGGCCTCAGTGCAGGATTTCGCTGCATCGATAGGACAGACCGCGTGGGCTCGCGGAAACGTTCGCAAGAGTGGTCAGAACGGCTGCCCCGACCCGCCCTGGGGACGTGGTCACCGGGGTATGAAAATCTGATCAAATGTTCCGCCGTCGTCGAAATGCTCTTTTTGCGCCGCGTGCCATCCGCCGAATTGATCCTGAACGGTAAACAGCTCCAGTTTTGGAAGGCGTTTTACGTCTTCAGGATCGGCATGTTCCGGTTGAATCGGACGATAATAATGTTTTGCCGCGAGTTTTTGCCCGCCCGGTGAAAACAGATACTGCAGATAGGCCTCCGCGAGGTCCCGGGTTTCGTTTCGGTCGACAACTTTGTCGATTACCGCTACCGGGCATTCTGCCAATATGCTGATCGGCGGCACGACCAGTTCAAATTGGTCCGCCCCGAGTTCGTTGATTGCGAGAAAGGCCTCATTCTCCCAGGCGAGCAATACATCCCCGATCTCGCGCTGGGTAAAGGTTGTCGTCGATCCGCGGGCGCCGGAGTCCAGCACCGGAACATTCTTGTATAACTTCTTGACGAATTCCTTGGCGGCTTCCCTGCTGCCGTAATTCTTTTCCGCGAAGCCCCACGCGGCCAGATAATTGTAACGTGCGCCTCCAGATGTCTTGGGGTTCGGTGTAATCACGGAGACGCCCTCTTTAACCAGATCGTCCCAATTTTTGATGTCCTTGGTATTACCTTTACGGACCAGGAACACAATCGTCGAGGTGTAGGGTACGCTATTGTTCGGCAACCGGCTTTGCCAGTCTTTGGAAATCAGGCGCGTTGCGGCAATCTGATCGATGTCGTAAGACAAAGCCAACGTGACTACATCCGCTTCCAGACCATCGATCACGGCTCTTGTCTGCTTGCTCGCACCGCCGTGCGATTGCTGAATTTCGATATCTTCGCCGCTTCTGTCTTTCCAGGCTTTAATAAACTCCTGGTTGACGTCCTGATACAGTTCCCTCGTCGGATCGTAAGACACATTGAGAATCGTTCTGTCCGCGAAAGCCGTACTGCTTGACAGTAAAGCCACAAAGAACAGTCGGTTGAACACTCGGTAAAAGAACATGGTTTCTCCTCGGGGCAGTAAATTATTGTTTATGGCGCTCCGCGCGCGAAAGCGTGGATAGTTGATCGACATAGCGGCAATCCTTGCCGGTTACTTGTATTGCGGCTTGCCATCTCCAAAAGCGTTTAGTGTTAATTGAAAATAAAAGAAATTGCCGGCTTCCGTGGTAAAGGGACCGTTCGCTTTGGCAAGGTTCTTGGAGAAGTCGCCGGGAGTGAAGCGGGCGTAGCTCATCTCCCATTGAACATAAGGAGTGAACTGGTGGCGCAGGCGAATGTCGAATTCGTGCCCTATAAAACTGTCGCTTTGTCCGTTAGGATCGCGCAGGTTGGCCCGGGTCCACGCGGCGGTTTTGCTTTCCAGCCAGAAGGCCCCGTAGCCCAAGTCGACGCGGACGTCCTTGTGTGGAGTAATCTCCAACTTGGCTTTGGGAGTCCTTATGTTATCCCAGGAAAAATAATCGTTTCGCGACCAAGGCTGATTGAAGCCGAAAAAACTGTCGAAAGTCTGGTTGCAGCAGTCGGTCAGGCTCGTGTTATTGACTTTGTCGCCGGTACCGTAACCGTAGTAAAGGCTGGTTCGCGGTTTCCAGTCATGATCGAACGTATAACCGAGCTCCAGTGAATACGCGAGCGCGTCTTGGTCCAGCAGGACTTGCGTGTTCTCGCCATTCACGGTTCGGGTCACGCCGAATTCGCCGACCTGTTTGTTGAGGTCGGCGTCGAAATCAAAACCGCTGCTCCCGAACAACCCGTACACTCGAAGCCCGGGCGCAAAAATATTGACATCATTTTTGCGGTTATCCGCCACTGAATTATAAGGATCGCCATTCACGCTACGGGCCAGAAAATAAGGCTGAAGGGTGATTACTTCAGACCATTGTTTGATACTCAGGACCGCACCGTAAATCCAGGTGTCTTCGTCTGGTTGATCGAACTCGTATTTCAGGCGGTCCACCGGATGAAACGCGAAGGTATCCAGATCCCAATTGTTTTGTTTTTTACCGAATCGGACGCGGTAACCTTCGAAATTGTTTGTGGTATTGCGGAACTGGTTGTTACCGATCAGTCGCCGGTCCAATAACTCCAGGTGCATGCGCCCGGCGCGAATGCTTAACGGGCGATTGTGGCCAAGCGCGTTTTTGAAATAAAGTTCTCCGTAGCCCTGATTCAGTTCAGTTTGATTCGTTTCACCGTTGGTGCGTGGATACAAGCTGTTCTGGCTTTCGGAATCTTGAAATTCAATCGCAAACCGCAGAGGGTCAAGGATATCGTGAATTCCGATATAGGCCCGGGTTCTCAGCAGGATAATATTGTCAGGGTCGTTCCTGAATCGTGTTGAGGGTACCGAGACCCGAAAGTCGTTTTCACGGTATTCATAACGGAGGCGAAAATCCAGACCGACATCCAGCCAATCCACTTCGCGGAATTGCTCAAACTGGGTTTTACTCAACGTATAAACATAGCTTGGCGGATCGGGTTCCGGCTCGACACGATAACCCCTGGTCTTGACGTAGTAATCTTCCGCAAGCCCAACGGCCGGCCACGCCAACAGCAAGCCGATCGCTGCAATTATCGCGATGAGAAAATACTCGTTGATCGCCCCTTTGCGCCACGGTTTATCAGGGCCGCGCCCCTCGTGTTCGAACTGCCCGTTTCGGGATGTATAGTCGTGTCCTGCGTGCCGGAAACGGATCGCGGCCGCAAGCATGGCCCCCCTAGGTCTGTCATTATTGCTCCCCAACAAAAAAGTTCGAACAAGACTCTAACAAAAACTGTATATAGCCCTAACGAATCAATTTATGAATTTATATAACCAAATATAATATTCGACGGGAATCGAGGCAAACGCGCGACTGATCGACCAACATCGATTCAGTTCCCGCATCGGAGTTCCGATATTCGGCGGCTCTTCCGGAAATGTTAAATCAGTCACAAATCCGGTTTCGCGATTTGCTTGCCCGGACCGCTTATCTATATTGTTTAGAATCTGTGTAATTTGCAGGCGGTGTGGGTGGCCCTTTTGGTATTTTTTGCTGGACATCTGGGCGATCCAAATAAACGGCCATTTCGGTTAATAGGGGTCTCTTATGAATCAATTCTTTAGACGGATCGTCAGCTACATGGCGGATCAATACGTAACGGTATTGGTTTCCATGGCGGTCGTCGCGAGCATTACATATCTGGTGCTGATTTATGACTTACAGAGCCACGAAGGCGGCGCGGCTGCGATTCGGCTAAGCGCGGAACAGAGTCAATTGGTGCAGCAGATCGAATTGGCCATCAACCGAGTCGCCGATACACCTAGCCCGAAAAAACACAGGGAAACTAGAGGGGAAGTGGTCAGCCTGCTCACGAAACTCAAAGATTCCCATATTTCATTGAGTCGCGGCGATCGTTTCGTGCGCCAGGGCAATCGGCTTATGAACGTTGCCGGGGAATTATCGAACGAAGTGGGACGGCTGTATTATGACGCCCCCTATTTTCTGGACGACAAGGTTCAAAACTACATCGCATCGGTCAAAAAGCTTCTCGCGATCGAACAAAGCGCCTTTAACCGGAATAATCCGGACGTTCAGGACTTTCTGATCGGAAACCGGAGCGAATTGCTGGAAGGATTCGAAAAAGCGCTGTCACTGCAGCAGGCGGAAAACGAATACAAACTCAACAAAACCGTCGACATGCAGCATTTAATGTTTGCGATCACCCTGTGCAGCTTGATCATCATCGGAGTGGCCGTACTTCGTCCATTGGTCTTTAAGATCAGGGAAGGTATGAACCATTTGCAGGAAGAAAAAGATTTTACCGAGAATATTCTGAATACTTCCCAGGCATTGATTATCGGCGTGGAGGCTAGACGGAATATCCTGCTTTTCAACGAATATGCGCAGGAGGTTACCGGATGGCTGGACCAGGAAGTTAAAGGCCTGGATTTCTTTGAGCTGTTTTTCCCCGCCGGAGATCGCGAGAAAATGGAGGCTTTATTCGATGAGATGATACGCGATGAGAAATTCGAAGGTGAGATCGAAACCCGGATCAACATCCGCAGCGGTGAGTTTTTGCAAGTGGCCTGGCATACCACGGTCATTCGGGATAAACAGACCCGGCTACCGGTATTGTTTCTGGCAACCGGTATTGATGTGACCCAGCGCAAAGAAGCCGAAGTGCGGCTACAGGACACTTTGAGTGAACTGGAAAAAATCAGCCGCCGTTTACAACACGAAATCGAGCTCGCGGCGAACCTGCAAAAAGCGATATTGCCGAGCCCGGTCATTAATCTGCCTGGTATCCAAGGGCAGGCCAAACTGCTGACGTCTACCGAAGTCGGCGGCGATTATTACGATTATTTCCCGATTGCGGGTCACAAATCCGTATTGATGGTCGGAGATGTGAGCGGTCATGGGGTAGCGGCGGGAACGATGGTAAGCGCGGCAAAGGCCGGAATTTACCCGCTGATCCATCAAGGAATCAGCCGCCCGAGTGAAATTCTAAGGACTCTGAATGAGACAATACTGGCCACCGCGCACCAGTCATTGCTCATGACGATGGCGTGTATCAGTCTCGATGCCAGAAGTGGAACGCTACATTTTGCCAATGCCGGTCATGTGCTGCCCTATATACGTAGAAAAAACAACCGCCAATGGTCGATGATCGAATCTTCCGGTACGCCGCTCGGCAAGAGTATCGATTCGGATTACACCGCCACGGAAGCTGAACTGGAATTGAATATCGGAGACCGGTTGTTCTTGTATACCGACGGACTGGTTGAATCAGAATCTCCGGCGGGCGAACCGTTTGGATATGAAAGACTGGAAAAGGTGCTTGACCAGTATGGCGACGCCGAACCGGAGGTGTTGCACGAACAGATGATGGCCGAGTTGCGCAGGCATTCCGGCGGCCGTGCTTTAGAGGATGATGTGACCGTCTTGATTGTCAATCATACGGACCGTGTTTTGCCAGGAGCTTCGATTGAATTTGAAACCAGCGATATAATTAGGGTATCCGAGGATTTTTACCGCCAGGGCGAGCATCCTATCCCGAGGATATCCAGACAATACGTCGTGTTTTTTGCCGAACATCCATTCGGCGATCTTTTGCCCCGCCTCAAAATGGATGGGGTTTGCAGAATAATTCCGAAGAATAACGCGTTTTATCAGAAAATCGGAATGGACCGTTTGTTAAATCAACATCACGAAGGCGTCGATAGCGATATTTATAGTCTGATTCCGCGTAGCCAATTCCACCGTCAGGTCGAATTGACTCATTCCGACGATAAATTGTTCGTTATGGAAGAGATCCAGGCCTGGCTCGCGGAACATGATTTGGCGGGAAGTGATTATTTGGACAGCCTCGTGGTCATTCTGGATGAATTGCTCGAGAACAGCCTGTATGCGGCGCCCCGCGATGGTCAGGACAAAACGTATTATGTCAAAGGCCACAGCCGCGAGTTGGCCTCCAATGAAGATATCCGTGTTGACATCGTGCTCGATGGCGATGTGCTCGGTTTAATGGTGACGGATAACTGGGGCACCCTGGCCCCGGCAACTTTTTTACGGAGCCTGGAAAGAGCCATGCAACAGGGCATCGTGGCGGGAATTGGAGGCGGCGGTCTTTATCTGATGTGGTGTCTGTCGGATTATCTACAGATCCGGGTACATCCCCATAAACGGACTCAGATCACCTTGCTTTGGGATCTCGGTAAACCTTTTGAGGTGAATACCGATACCGGGTTCCAATTTCTTTACCATAGTGAACAAGAGGAGGTCTTGAGCTAATGGTTATCGTGGATACTTTCTCAATTCATCCGGTCTCGGAATCCGCGGATGACTTCAATTGTTTTTACTGCGTCGGTTCAATTGACGCGCATGCGGTGCCGGCCCTTGAAGATTTTCGTCGCAATTTCAATGGGGTCGATGTGTTATTGGATTTTGCGCAGGTCGGGCGCGTGAATTCCATGGGTCTTTCCCTGCTGCTGAAATTGTTCGAGGAACGTGAACAGCAAGGTCTGCGGGTGCAGGTTCGCAACTTGAATCGAATGATCAATATGTTATTCAAAATAACGGGTCTCGGGCGATTTGTCGAAGGACGAGGTGGGAATGGACCGGATCCGGTTCGGGTCGAGCCGTTGTCGTCGGTTAGATTGGCGAGCAATCCGATTGCCCCGAAACGGTCACCGGATGCTCCGTTGAAGTTCATGGCGAACTTGCAAACCGGTCAGCAGTTGAGCGGCTGGTATCTATTAAATACCTACTTGCAGCGGCGCCTCGAGCGACCAATTCATCTCGAACAACCGCAGTTGGGTAAGGACTTGCGGGAGTCGTCGGTCGACCTGCTGTTTTCTAAACCCTTCGATGCCTGTTCATTGATCCGGAACCAGGGCTTTGTTCCTCTGATGCGGCCTGTCGGCGACGCGGACGAAGTCGTGATCCTGATGCGCTTCGATGATCCGCGATCGCTTAAAGATTTGATTAAACCCGAAGTGGTTACCGTCTCAAGAAACAGCTTCGTATATATCCTCGGACGATCACTTTGCGACGAATCCGGTCTGGACTCAGCAAGTTTCAACTACCTGTTCGCGGGAAACGAAATCAAGGCTCTGCAAACACTGGTAAAAGGAAACGCGGACGTACTGTTCATGTCGAAAAAGACCTTCGATGGTTTATCTGCTTTCGCTCGTGGATCAACCCGGCCGGTCGATCAAAGCCTGACGAATTTCGCATTTCACTTTTTTTGCGCGGCGCCGTATCTGAGCGAATTGCATGAACCCCTGATCCAAGTGTTTTCCGGGATGGACGATTCGGAACAAGGCCGCCAGATTCTATCCGATATCGCGATCGAAGGCTGGTGCCGTCCTGATGAAGGTGAAATTCAAATGTTACACCGACTCTATGACCTGTATATAATCAATTAACCATCGAAGTAGTTTCGCCGCACCTAAAGTTTCGGCGCCGGGTTGTCACGGGAAGGAAGTCGTGAAACCATCGATGCCGGCTTTTATTACCGTGGCCATACTGTCAAAACCGCTGAAGATCCCGGCGCCTCGTTGCGTCTACCGGATTTTGAGGTTGAAAGTATCGCTCCCAGGCATAAGAGCCGAGCCCCCGCTTCTGTTCCTTTTTACTGGAATTTCCGCGCGCGGATTACCGGCTGTGTGCTGAATGTCCAAAGCGGCCCTCGCAACAAATAATGGCCGGAAGATGATTCGTTATGGGAAGACTCGTCCGGGTCAGGGCGCCGGAAATTTGAATAGAAAACCGGCAATAATCGCGGCCGCTGGATCCCACTTACGATATTCAGATTGAATACAACCGGTTTACGGCCGATAATATCCAACTTTTGGGCGCGTCGCGGAAAGGTCGAATGATTGTTCGTGGTTTCCAATCCAAGCTGACCTGACATCTAATATTCGATAGTGTCATCAATACTTCAGAACTTACGCAGTCTGCCGGGGTCAATCGATAGCAGCAACGGATTCTGCCGAAACAATAGGAGCCTGCCGGATGGAAGAGCCCGTTGATCAGGAATTGGTCCGGCGTGTTCAAAACGGCGACAGACAAGCATTCGACATACTGGTTCTCAGATACCAGAACAAGCTTGTCCAGTTGGTAGGCCGGTACATCAAGGATTCTGGAGAAGCCCTGGATATAGCTCAAGAGGCTTTTATAAAAGCCTATCGGGCGCTACCGCGTTTTCGTGGAGAAAGTGCGTTTTATACCTGGTTGTATCGGATCGCGATCAATACCGCCAAAAATCATCTGGTGGCCCGCGCCCGGCGTTCTTCCGAGAACGTCATTGATATTCAGGATGCGGAACAATTCGAAGCCGGGGGGCGTCTAAAGGAGCACGCTACTCCAGAGCATCTATTATTAAGGGATGAAATTGCTGAAACAGTAATGCAGGCGATCGACGACTTGCCGGACGAATTGAGGATTGCGATCAGCCTGCGTGAGTTTGAAGGATTGAGTTACGAGGAAATCGCTCAGACAATGAATTGTCCAGTGGGTACGGTGCGTTCGCGGATTTTTAGAGCGCGCGAAGCAATCGATAAAAAAATTATTTCCTTAGTGGATTAGCGGGGTTGAATTTAATGCAAGAGGAATTGGATATCAAAATCTCAATGCTTCTGGACGACGAACTCGAGTCGGAGGAAGCGCTGAAAATCTTCAGTCGGATAAGAAACGATTCTGAGTTGCGATCCAAGTGGTTGCGTTATAATGCGGCCAGTTGTGTCTTAAAGGGAAAGCCGGGGATGCTACCGGATGATGGTTTTCTTGATCGAATCTCCAACGCTTTGGCCCAGGAAACACTTGCCGCAAAACCGGATGTTTTGCGGCGGAAAAATCCGCGACATAAGCTACCAGTCGCTCTCGCAATAGCGGCTTCCGTTGCCGTTGCCGCGGTGATCATTTGGCCCGGCGTTCCTTTTTCTATCGATAACGTCATTCGCCACTTCAGCTTGGTAAACTTTTCGCCGCTCGAAGTCGCTGGTCCGGCGGCGTCGGTTCAGCTTCAATCCGAACCTGCCGAAACGGGAGCCTTGCCGCAACGGCTCAACGATTATCTGATTACACACAATGAAAGCACCTATACCACGGGTAGCTTGGCAGTGATGCCGTATGCGCGGGTAATTAGTTATTCAACTGACCGATGAATGTTCTATCTACGCGGGTTCATCGGAAACATTGAATTCGTGGCAGGCTCGATGAGAAGGATTGCTGCCGGTTATTTTTATCGGTTCGCCTTATTATTCCTGGGATTCGTTCCGGTTTTTGAAGTATTATCCGATGAAAATTCGGAGCGGTCCGCCTGGCAACTCCTGATGGAAATGTCAGACGCGGTCAAAAACCGGAACTACCGCGGAACCGTCGTCTACCTCAGGGATAAAAAGGCCGAGACGATGCGTGTGTTCCATGCTCAAATAAACGGCGTAGAAAAGGAACGGGTCGTGTCGCTGAATTCTCCGATGCGTGAGGTTGTCCGTTCTGATCGAGAGGTTACGTGCTACCTTCCGGATTCCAGGTTGATTTATGTCAACCGCCATACACCGCTCCGGTCGTTTTTGGTTCAGTTGCCGGAAAATCTTGAAAGCAAGTCTCCGTTTTATGAGTTTATATTGGTTGGGCGCGAGGTTGTGATCCAGAAGGAGACGCAGATAATCGAAGTACGGCCGAAAGACGAGTTTAGATATGGACGAAAAATCTGGGTGGACCTCGACACCAAGTTACCACTCCAATTTGAATTGGTCGACGAAAAAGACGAATTGGTCGAGCAAATGATTTTTACCGATCTGGAGGTCGTCGATCAGATGCCGGTTGATACTCTGACTGTGTCGTCCAGTCTGAAGACATTGGATTGGGAGGTCAGAGACGGAGAACCGATACAGGATATCAATCACATGTGGACGTTCGGTGGAATTCCGCAGGGTTTCAAACAGATTTTTTACCGCCGGAGCATCATGCCGACCGACAAGCAGGCTGTTGAACATATCCTGTTCAGTGATGGTTATTCTTCAGTTTCAGTGTATGTCGATAAACGAGGCCAGGATAACGTTGCTTCCTATCGCAAACAATGGGGAGCCATGAATTCCTATAGCCGATTGCTTGACGGTTACCAAATAACGGTGCTAGGTGCTGTTCCCCCCAAGACAGTACAATCGATCGGCGATGGACTCCAATATCTAAACGAACCGGGAAATAATTCACGTTAGGAATTTAATTCCGAAAGTTGATCGTCACATCTCAGGGTCTTGAGAGTTTTTCTGAATGAAAGACTTCATCTGCGCCCAGGAAATTTGACTGCGCTACCCGAAGACCTTAATCTGGTAGGTCGTTTCATTGTTTTCGGCATTCGGCTTCACCGCAACCCGGTTATCCCTGAGAGGAGTTTTCATGTTTCACCGCAAACATCTGGCTGCGTGGTATTCAACCCTTTTGTGGTTTATTTGTTGTTCTGTTCAAGCACAACTACCTGATTTTACAGAGTTGGTGAAAAAAAACGGAGCCGCTGTTGTCAATATTAGCACGATTCAAAAATCTTCTGGACCAGCGGAGCGTGCTCCCGACAGCTTACAAATCCCGGAAGGTACGCCGTTTGACGATTTTCTAAGACGTTATTTCGGTGAGCATGGTCATGGATTACGGCCGAAACAGGCGACATCCCTGGGTTCCGGATTTATTATTTCCAAAGATGGTTATGTCTTGACCAACCGCCATGTCGTCGGCAACGCGGATGAAATAGTTGTGCGGTTACAGGACCGGCGTGAGCTGGTGGCAAAATTGATAGGCTCGGATGAACGAAGTGATATTGCGTTGCTTAAGGTTGACGCGGATAACCTGCCGCTGGTCAAAATAGCCTCCGAAAAAGATCTTGAAGTTGGCGAATGGGTTCTCGCGATCGGTTCCCCGTTCGGCTTTGACCATTCGGTTACGGCCGGGATCGTCAGCGCCAAGGGAAGAAGCCTGCCAAGCGATAACTATGTCCCGTTTATTCAGACCGATGTGGCCATCAATCCTGGTAACTCCGGGGGGCCGTTGTTTAATCTTCAGGGCGAGGTGATCGGAATCAATTCGCAGATATACAGCCGGACCGGCGGGTTTATGGGATTGTCGTTTGCGATTCCGATGAGTATCGCGATGAATGTCGTCGACCAGCTCAAGGCTCACGGCGAAGTCAAGCGAGGTTGGCTGGGGGTTCAGGTACAGGATGTCACCCTGGAATTGGCGGAATCATTTGGTATGCAGCGACCGCACGGCGCCCTGGTTGCGCGAGTACTGCCGAATAGTCCGGCCGAAAAGGCCGGTTTTCAGGTGGGCGACGTCATTGTGGATTTTAACGGAGAGAAAATTGAGACATCGGCGAGTTTGCCGCCTCTGGTGGGTATGACGCCGGCCGGCGAAAGTGTTTCGATGAATGTCATTCGTCAGAAGCGTCATAAAAGGCTGGCGGTTGTTATCGGGAAGTTATCACCAGAGGTTGAAACACAGTTGCAGTCCGAGGCATCGCAGGTTATTCCGGTACCAAGACTCGGGATAAAGATTAGCTCGGTAAATGAAGAACAACTGGATCGAAAACCGGGGGCAAATCTGGGCGTACTGGTTCAGGAACTGGAAAAAGGATCGGCGATGGATGCGGGCATCCAGGAGGGCGATGTAATTTTGCGCATCCAGAATGACGAAATTACATCGGTCGATCAATTTCAGCGAATTATTGAATCGCTTCCCTCCGGTAAACCGGTCGCGGTCCTGGTACATCGCCAGGGAAGCCCGGTCTTTTTGGCCCTGAAAATTGACCATTGACCGTGGTTGACCAAAGCAAAATTCGAAATTTTTCCATCATCGCGCATATCGATCATGGAAAATCGACGCTGGCCGATCGGTTTATTCAGATGTGTGGAGGCTTAAGCGAACGAGAGATGGAGGAGCAGGTACTCGATTCGATGGACATCGAACGGGAACGTGGTATCACCATCAAGGCGCAAAGCGTTACGCTTGACTATTCGTCGAATGACGGAGAAGTTTATCAGTTGAACTTCATCGATACGCCCGGCCATGTCGATTTTTCATATGAAGTATCGCGTTCGTTGGCCGCTTGTGAAGGCGCATTGCTGATTGTCGATGCGGCGCAAGGGGTCGAAGCGCAAAGCGTTGCGAATTGTTATACCGCGATTGATCAGGGATTGGACGTTCTTCCGGTACTGAACAAGATCGACCTTCCCGCAGCCGATCCGGATCGGGTCCGGGAGGAGATTGAGAATATAATCGGTATTCCGGCTGACGAGGCGCCTGAAATCAGTGCGAAAACCGGATTCGGTGTGGTAACGGTTCTCGAACAATTGGTGCGCAAAATTCCTGCGCCCGAAGGAGATCCGCAAAAGCCGCTAAAAGCATTGATTATCGACTCCTGGTTCGACAGTTATCTTGGCGTGGTCTCCCTGGTTCGCGTGGTCGACGGGTCGTTGAAAAGGAAACAGAGGATTACTATTTTTTCAACCGGAAGATCGTTTCTTGTCGAGAGCGTCGGTGTTTTTACGCCGAAACGCGTCGAAACGGGCCAATTGGAGACCGGGCAAGTCGGGTTTATCGTTGCCGGTATCAAGGATATTTTCGGTGCGCCGGTGGGCGACACCATTACCTTGACCGACAATCCTGCAAAAGAAGCGCTTCCCGGCTTCCGCACGATCCAGCCCAAGGTATTTGCCGGTGTGTATCCGATCAGTTCGGATGATTACGAAGCATTGCGGGAATCTCTGAGCAAATTGCGTTTAAACGACGCAGCATTGCAATACGAACCGGAGACTTCCCAAGCGTTGGGCTTTGGCTTCCGGTGCGGTTTTCTTGGCATGTTGCATATGGAAATCGTTCAGGAACGGCTGGAACGCGAATATGATATGAACCTGATTACCACAGCGCCTACCGTGGTGTTCGAGGTGATCAAGAATAATGGCGGATTGATCAGGATTGATAATCCTTCGAAACTGCCGGACGCAGGTGATATCCGGGAAATCCGGGAACCGATTATCGAAGCAAATATTCTGGTGCCGCAGGATTATTTGGGCGCGGTGATCGGCCTTTGCGTTGAAAAACGAGGAACCCAGATTAATATGCAATTTGCCGGCACCCAGGTCTCGCTGGTTTACGAACTGCCGTTGAGTGAAGTGGTTCTGGATTTCTTCGATCGGTTGAAATCCGCGAGTCGCGGCTATGCCTCGTTCGATTATTCCCTGAAACGTTTTGAACCAGCCGCGTTGGTGAAACTGGACCTATTGATCAATGGTGAACGCGTGGACGCGCTATCGTTAATTGTTCATCGCGAGCTGAGTCAGCTTCGCGGCCGTGAACTCGTCGAAAGAATGAAGGATTTGATTCCGAGACAGATGTATGAGGTTGCGATCCAGGCCGCAATAGGGTCGAAAATTATCGCCCGTTCCACCGTGAAAGCACTGCGTAAGAACGTGACAGCAAAATGTTATGGTGGCGATATTACGCGAAAAAGAAAATTGCTTGAAAAGCAGAAAGCGGGAAAGAAACGGATGAAGCAGGTCGGGAAAATCGAGATACCTCAGGATGCTTTTTTAGCGGTTCTGCAGGTCAATAAGGAACAATGACCGGTCATAAATCTAAATGTTGAGCGGCTGGGTCGATTTCCGGGACGTGCGAATTCGAGCGCCGACCTTGATTTGCCCGGAGTCGTGATCAAGTCGTGATCACAAGCGGGGATCTTTGTCGGCAGCGCAGACATCGCGACGACAACATAGCCATTTTTATTCGGTACGCGATCAATAAACAATAGAGTTATGGATTATGATTTTTCGTTTTTTCTGGTGCTGGCTTCATTGCTGACCGGGCTGATTTGGGGCGGCTACGTAGCGTATTCGAGGGTCACCGCCGTCGGCGGACGCGGTGGAAATGCCGCAAGGCCGGAGCCCGTGGTGGTCGAATATGCACGTTCCTTTTTTCCGATCGTATTCATCGTTCTCATCTTGAGATCTTTTTTGGTCGAACCTTTTCGGATCCCGTCCGGTTCGATGATGCCGACGTTATTAATCGGCGATTTTATTTTGGTGAATAAATTCGCGTATGGAGTCCGGCTTCCGGTGCTAAACGAGGAAATTCTGGAGGTCGGCAAACCCGATCGCGGAGATATTGTAGTTTTTCGATTCCCGAAGAATCCGCAGGTGGACTATATCAAACGAGTCATCGGGTTGCCGGGTGACCGGATTGCTTATTATGATAAACAAATCTATTTGAATGGGGAGAAAGTTAAGCTAACGTCGTTAGGCCGCTATCGGGGCGTCGGACAGGGCAGGGAAATGACAGGTTCGCTCCGCATGCTCGAGGAGCTGCCCGAAGTCGAACACAGTATATTGGTTTTGCTTGGTCCGTCCGGACGGGAAGGAGACTTTTACGTTCCCGAAGGCCACTATTTCGTGATGGGCGATAATCGCGATAACAGTAATGACAGTCGCTATTGGGGTACTGTCCCCGAAGCTAATCTGGTGGGCAAGGCTTTCATGATCTGGATGAATTGGGACTGGGAGAATTCGGGGATCGGGTTTAACCGCCTTGGCACAATACTGAAATGATCTATCCTCTAGTTGGACGAAGCCGCTAACGCGGCAGAAAAAAATGATTCGAATCTGACCAAGGGGTACAATTGTATCCGGGTAAGATCGTAAGCTAGCATGCGCTCGATTCCGCGGTCCAAATAACGCCTTATACTTGTTTGGATGACC
>JBGTCG010000116.1:0-12472 GCA_041748915.1 Methylococcales bacterium | reverse complement strand
GTCGAAAGAGGAAGGCGGCAGGCACACGCCGTTTTTCAATGGCTATCGGCCGCAATTTTACTTTCGGACGACGGATGTGACGGGTGCTGTGGATTTGCCGGAAGGGGTCGAGATGGTGATGCCGGGCGATAACGTGAAGGTAACGGTGAAGCTGATTTCGCCGATTGCAATGGAAGATGGTTTGCGGTTTGCCGTTCGGGAAGGAGGACGTACCGTGGGCGCGGGCGTCGTGTCTAGGATTATCGAATAACTTTCCTCCTTTTAAAAGATTGATTGTCGAGATAACAGGTCAGTAGCTCAATTGGCAGAGCAGCGGTCTCCAAAACCGCAGGTTGGGGGTTCGATTCCCTCCTGGCCTGCCATTACCGGCGCTTTCTTTGATGTATCAGCCAGACCTACTATTTGGTTAAACCGGGCCGAGAAAACTCATGACAGCACAATCCGAACCTAAAACGCGAATGTCCGATGTAATCCGCCAGGTTTTGGCCGTTGGTTTAATCATCGGCGGTATCGTCGGATTTTATTATTTTTCCGATCAGTCCCTCTTATTGCGTGTTCTCGCGTTAGTTGTGTTAGTCATTGTTTCCGGGGCTCTGGTTTTTACTACCGATCTCGGCCGGAAAACCTGGGATTTTATGAAAGAATCCCGCATCGAAGTCCGAAAGGTGATCTGGCCGTCCCGGCAGGAGACCACGCAAACCACCGTTATTGTGTTCGTTATGGTTTTTATCGTAGGTCTGGTGCTATGGTTGCTTGATATGTTCCTCTTTTGGGGCGTCGGAATGTTCACCGGCCAGGGAGGCTGATATGGCAATGCGATGGTATGTTGTGCATGCCTATTCAAATTATGAGAATCAAGTCAAACGGTCGCTGGAGGAACGGATCCAACGCGAGGGCTTGAACCATCTATTCGGGAAAATTCTCGTTCCAACCGAAGCGGTGGTCGAGATGCGCATGGGGCAGCAACGCAAAAGTGATCGTAAGTTCTTCCCTGGTTACGTGCTGGTGCAAATGGAGCTCACCGATGAAACGTGGCATTTGGTTCGTAATATCCCGAAGGTGCTTGGTTTTATCGGCGGAAGTTCCGACCGGCCGGCACCTATCTCGGACAAAGAGGCGGAAGCCATTCTCAGCCGGGTGGAAGAAGGGGTCAATAAACCGAAACCGAAGGTCCTTTTTGAAGCGGGGGAAGTCGTACGGGTAATCGACGGCCCCTTTAAGGATTTCAACGGCGTCGTCGAAGAAGTTAATTACGAGAAGAGCCGATTGAGCGTCTCAGTATTGATATTCGGTCGCTCTACGCCAGTAGAATTGAGCTTTGGGCAAGTTGAAAAAGGCTGAGTCGGCCTCGTATTAAACGGCAAATTCGCGAGAGGTGTGTGGAAGCGATTCCCGGACGGACCCGGCAAGATAACAAAATTTTAACAGGGGAGCTTTGGGGCGCTAACACCCAAGCAGGAGAATTGTATGGCAAAAAAAATTGAAGCTTATATCAAGCTCCAGGTTAAAGCCGGGGAGGCGAACCCAAGTCCTCCTGTCGGTCCAGCGCTAGGCCAGCGTGGAGTGAATATAATGGAGTTCTGTAAAGCTTTCAACGCAAAGACTCAGGATATCGAAAAAGGGTTGCCGATTCCGGTCGTAATCACCGTTTACTCCGACCGTAGCTTCACGTTTGTCACAAAAACACCTCCGGCTTCAGTTCTGCTGATGAAGGCCGCCGGCCTTCCCAAGGGTAGCGGTACGCCCAATACAGTCAAGGTTGGAACCATCAACCGCGCCCAACTGGAGGAAATCGCGGCGATCAAGCAGCCCGATCTGACTGCGGCCAGTTTGGACGCTGCGGTCCGCACCCTCGCCGGAAGCGCCCGAAGCATGGGATTGAATGTGGAGGGAGTGTAATGGCGAAGACTAGCAAAAGAAAAGCGGCTTATAAAGAAAAGATTGACCGGACGAAGGAGTATGGTGCCGAGGATGCATTTTCTTTGTTGAAAGAACTGTCCACGATTAAATTTGTGGAGTCCGTCGACGTAGCGGTGAAGCTGGGAATCGATCCTAGAAAATCGGATCAGAATGTGCGCGGGTCGACGGTCTTACCGAACGGGATCGGGAAAACGGTCCGCGTAGCCGTCTTTACTCAGGGCGTAAATGCTGACGCGGCCCGGGAAGCCGGCGCCGATATTGTTGGTATGGAAGATCTTGCGGAAACCGTAAAAAAGGGCGAACTGAACTTCGACGTGGTCATAGCCTCCCCTGATGCAATGCGTGTTGTAGGCCAGCTAGGGCAGATTCTTGGACCTCGGGGGTTGATGCCCAATCCGAAAGTCGGCACCGTGGCGGCCGATGTTGCGACGGCTGTCAAGAATGCAAAGGCGGGTCAGGTCCGCTATCGAAACGATAAGGGTGGAATTATCCACTGTACCATCGGAAAGACCGGCTTTGCGGTGGCTGCGCTCCAGGAAAATCTGGAGACATTGCTTACTGATTTGAAAAAAGCCAAGCCGGGTTCGGCGAAGGGAGTTTACATGCGGAAGGTGACCGTTTCATCGACGATGGGGCCTGGATTGGTGATTGATCAAACCAGTCTGTCAGTTTGATCGATTTAATCGTTGTAAGGTTTGAGAGGGCTTGCGATTACGGGAGCCCTCGTTGCACTTTGGGTTGCCGGGATACCGGCAGCCGTCAAAGACCGCAGGCGCATATAGCTTAATTCATGCCTGCGCAGACGGTGGAAATAATCCGGCGCTGCTGGTTAGTGAAGCCGTTCACCGGCTCCATTCAAGTATCGATGGAGCTATAGGTTTGGCCCCGTGCAGTTTCAACTGTGCGGGTCACCATCAGGAGGTAACGAAGTGGCGTTAAGACTCGACGACAAGAAGACAATCGTCGCGGAAATTTCCGCAGTGGCCGCCAAAGCTCATTCTGCTGTCGCGATGGATTATCGCGGATTATCGGTCGGAGAAATCACCGGACTCAGAAAGACCGCCCGAGAATCCGGGGTCTATCTCCGCGTAATTAAAAATTCGCTGACAAAGAGGGCCGTGGAAGGAACCAAATTTTCCTGCATGAAGGATGCTCTGAAAGGCCCTTTGATGATTGCGTTTTCGCTGGACGATCCAGGCGCAGCTGCCCGGGTGGTTTTTGCCTTCACCAAGGAAAACAAGAAGTTGGAGCCTAGACTCGTGGCTGTCGGGGGAGTACTGTATGGTCCTTCGGCATTGGAAAGGCTATCAAAACTCCCGACCTATGAACAGGCCGTCAGCATGCTTATGGCGATCATGAAAGCGCCGATTGAAAAGTTCGTCAGAACTTTGGCAGAGCCGCACGCCAAGCTTGTTCGCACCGTCGCTGCAATCAAAGATAAAAAGCAAACGGCTTAGTCAACCGGTGTCAACCATCGAACCATAATTTAAGATTCAGGAGAAAATTCAATGGCAGTATCCCAAGAAGAAATATTGGAAGCGATTTCCAATATGACCGTTATGGAGGTCGTAGATCTGATCTCCGCGATGGAAACGAAATTCGGCGTTTCGGCCGCTGCTGCAGTCGCAGCTGCTCCGGTTGCCGCGGCCGAAGCGCCGGCGGAGGTGGAACAAACCGAATTCGACGTTATTTTGACTGGTTTCGGCGCAAATAAGGTCGGAGTGATTAAAGCGGTTCGCGCGATTACCGGCCTTGGCTTGAAAGAAGCCAAGGCAGCGGTCGAAGAAGCGCCGACACCGATCAAAGAAGGGGTCAGTAAGACAGAAGCCGAAAGTATCAAAAAGCAATTGGAGGAAGGTGGAGCGTCTGTCGAAATTAAATGATTTTGAATTACGGCAAACGGCAGACTATTTCAAGGTGATCGGCTGGTGACCATGGGTTACCGGCCTTTCGCCGTTTGCGTGCGATTTACCCACCGATTTATACCCAGTCGACGTAAGGAACCTTAATTATGGCCTACTCATTTACCGGGAAAAAACGTATTCGCAAAAGTTTCGGAAAACGTCCAGATGTATTGGATGTTCCTTATTTGCTGGCAACCCAAATTGATTCCTATGCGCGCTTTCTGCAATCGGATACCGATGGTTCGGCCTCTTCGGATTCCGGGCTTCATGCCGCATTTAAATCTGTATTTCCGATTGAGAGCCATTCCGGCTATGCCGTTCTCGAATATGTGAAGTACCGATTGGGCAAGCCAACCTTTGATGTGCGCGAATGTCAGCAACGAGGCGCAACCTATGCAGCGCCCCTGAGGGTTCTTGTTCGTCTGGTCATCTATGACAAGGATGTTCCGGGCGCCACCAAAACAGTCAAGGACATTCGTGAGCAGGAAGTTTATATGGGTGAACTGCCGCTCATGACCGACAATGGAACCTTTGTGATCAACGGGACCGAGCGGGTGATCGTGTCGCAGCTACACAGGTCTCCCGGTGTTTTTTTCGACCATGACCGAGGCAAAACCCACTCTTCCGGAAAACTGCTTTTTAGCGCTCGGGTGATTCCGTACCGGGGTTCGTGGCTTGATTTCGAATTCGATCATAAAGACGCGGTATTCGTTCGGATTGACCGCAGACGAAAAATTCCGGCGACGGTCCTGCTGCGCGCGTTGGGCTACGATAATGAAAAAATCCTTGATCTTTTCTTTGAAAAGAACAGATTCACGATGGATGGCGATAAAATCTATCTGACCCTGGTTCCGGAACGTCTGCGCGGGGAATTGGCCAGCTTCGATATCAAGGCCGACGGTGAGGTGATCGTTGAAGAAGCCAGGCGCATCACTACCAAGCATATCAAGCAGATTCAGAAAGCGGGATTGCAACGGCTTGAGGTCCCCCGCGACTATCTTAACGGCAAAATTGTCGCGAACAACATCGTCGATCAGGGGTCCGGGGAAGTCATTGGAAATGCCAACGATGAAATTACGGCTGAGCTTTTGAATCGAATCACCGATTCCGGAACACGGGAAATCGATACATTATTTGTAAACGACCTCGATCGCGGACCTTATATTTCCAATTCTCTTGCGATCGACCCGACTACCACCCAACTCGAGGCTTTGGTGGAAATTTACCGGATGATGCGGCCAGGGGAGCCACCGACCAGGGAATCCGCTGAAAATTTATTTCAAAATCTTTTCTTCAGCGCGGAGCGATATGATTTGTCTGCGGTTGGCCGAATGAAATTCAATCGCCGACTAGGACGCGAAGATGTAACCGGCGATGGCATTCTAAACGAAGACGACATCATCGCAGTGCTCAAGGAACTGATCAATATCCGGAATGGAAACGGAGTGGTCGACGATATCGATCATCTCGGCAACCGGAGAGTGCGGTCGGTCGGAGAAATGGTTGAAAATCAATTCCGAGTGGGTCTTGTGCGGGTTGAACGAGCGGTCAAGGAGCGGTTGACCCTGGCCGATTCCGAGGGACTCATGCCCCAGGAAATAATCAACGCCAAACCGGTTTCGGCAGCGATAAAGGAGTTTTTTGGTTCCAGTCAGCTATCGCAGTTTATGGACCAGAACAATCCGCTTTCGGAGGTGACGCATAAAAGACGGGTTTCTGCGCTGGGTCCCGGCGGTCTAGCCCGCGAAAGGGCCGGTTTTGAAGTTCGCGATGTCCATACGACCCATTACGGCCGCGTTTGCCCGATCGAAACGCCGGAAGGTCCGAATATTGGCTTGATCAACTCGTTGGCGGTCTATGCGAGAACCAACGATTACGGATTTCTCGAGACACCCTACCGGCGAGTTGTGGATGGCATGATAACCGACCAGATCGATTATTTGTCAGCGATTGAGGAGGGTCAATTCGTAATTGCCCAGGCCAGTGCGAAGGCTGATGAAAGCGGCCGGTTGCTCGATGATTTTGTTTCCTGTCGGCATAACGACGAATTTACCCTGGCTTCATCCGAATCGGTTCAATATATGGACGTGTCATCGCGGCAGATCGTTTCCGTTGCGGCATCGATGATTCCCTTTCTTGAGCATGATGACGCAAACCGTGCGCTGATGGGATCGAATATGCAGAGGCAAGCAGTGCCCACTTTGCGCGCCGAGAAGCCGTTGATAGGAACCGGGATGGAAGGAACGGTTGCGAAGGATTCGGGGGTGACCGTGGTGGCCACTCGCGGAGGCTCCGTAGAACTGGTGGATGCGGGCCGCATCGTTGTTCGGGTCAATGACGATGAAACCGAGGCGGGCGAACCGGGGGTCGACATTTACAATCTAACCAAATATACGCGGTCGAATCAGAACACGTGTATTAATCAGAGGCCTTTGGTCAAGGCCGGCGACTTGGTAAAAAAAGAAGATATATTGGCCGATGGCCCATCCACCGATATGGGGGAACTGGCGCTCGGCCAAAATCTATTCGTGGCCTTCATGGCCTGGAATGGTTATAACTTTGAAGATTCGATACTAATCTCCCAACAGGTGGTTAACGACGATCGATTCACGACGATCCATATTGAAGAAAAGACTTGTGTGGCGCGGGATACCAAGTTAGGTCCGGAAGAGATCAGCGCCGATATCCCGAACGTCGGAGAGGAAGCGCTTTCGAAACTGGATGAATCCGGTATTGTTTATATCGGCGCGGAAGTGAAGGCCGGAGATATCCTGGTCGGTAAGGTCACTCCGAAAGGAGAAACTCAGCTGACCCCCGAGGAAAAGTTACTCAGAGCGATTTTCGGCGAAAAAGCGTCCGATGTAAAAGACACTTCGTTGCGAGTTCCGTCCGGGATGGACGGTACCGTGATCGATGTGCAGGTTTTTACCCGCGACGGAGTTCAAAAAGATCAACGGGCTCTGGAAATCGAGCGGATGGAAATCGAAAGGGCGAAAAAGGATTTCGATGATCAGCGGCGCATCGTCGAAGAAGACATGTACGCGCGGGTCGAAAAGATGCTCGTTGGCCAGCCGACGATGCAGGCATCGAGCAAAATTACCAGGGGCGCCACGATCACCAGCGAAGTTCTGAGGGGCATGGCGAAGCCGGAGTGGTTGAAAATTCGTGTCGAAGACGAAGACGTCAATCTTCAGCTCGAAGCCATGACCGAGCAGTTCGCCGAGCAGCGGAAGGAGTTCGATTCCCGGTTTGAGGAAAAAAGAAACAAGATCATGATGGGCGATGATTTAGCGCCCGGCGTATTAAAGATGGTCAAGGTTTACTTGGCCGTCAAACGGCGCATTCAGCCTGGTGATAAGATGGCGGGAAGGCATGGGAACAAGGGCGTTATTTCGCAGATTGTTCCGGTCGAGGATATGCCTTATTTGGAAGACGGCACACCGGTTGACATCGTGCTCAATCCTCTCGGCGTTCCTTCTCGAATGAACGTCGGTCAAGTTTTGGAAACTCATTTGGGGTGGGCGGCCAAAGGCCTCGGCCTTAAAATCGGTCGCATGATTGAAGCGCAAGCTTCGATCAAAGAATACCGGAAATACCTGGCCAGGATCTATAACAGCAGTGGTCAGACGGAGGATCTGGATTCATTGACCGATAACGAAATCACCGAACTGGTATTCAACTTGAAAGGCGGGGTGCCCATGGCGACGCCGGTTTTCGATGGCGCTACCGAAGATGAAATTCGATCTATGCTGCGATTGGCGGATCTGCCGGAGTCGGGACAGACGGCCCTGTATGATGGACGCACCGGCGAACCTTTTTCAAGGAAGGTGACGGTCGGGTATATGTATATGTTGAAACTGAATCATCTCGTTGATGACAAAATGCACGCGAGATCCACGGGACCGTATAGCCTTGTTACTCAACAACCGCTTGGTGGTAAAGCCCAATTCGGAGGGCAACGTTTTGGCGAAATGGAGGTCTGGGCGTTGGAGGCCTACGGTGCAGCCTACACTTTGCAAGAGATGCTAACTGTGAAATCCGATGATGTTAACGGTCGCACTAAGATGTACAAAAACATCGTGGACGGTGATCACAGGATGGAAGCGGGTATGCCAGAGTCCTTCAATGTATTAATCAAAGAAATTCGATCGCTGGGCATCAATATCGAGTTGGACCAGGACTAGATTTCCCGGATAACGGGCGACGGTTCGAAAAAACGGCCGGATTTTAATTACGGCTCTGCACGGTTGAATTAGGAGAAAAATCCTTGAAAGATCTATTGAAATATTTGAAACGTCAGGGTCAGGTGGAAGAGTTCGATAAGATCAGAATCGGATTGGCGTCACCTGATATGATCCGCTCATGGTCCTATGGGGAAGTCAAGAAACCGGAGACTATCAATTATCGGACCTTCAAACCTGAACGCGACGGCTTGTTTTGCGCCAAGATCTTTGGCCCGGTTAGCGATTATGAATGTTTGTGCGGAAAATACAAGCGATTGAAGCATCGCGGAGTGATCTGCGAGAAGTGTGGCGTCGAAGTCACCCTGACCAAGGTTCGCCGCGAGCGCATGGGCCACATTGAACTTGCGAGTCCGGTCGCGCATATCTGGTTCTTAAAATCGCTGCCCTCTAGAATCGCGCTTTTGCTGGATATGACGTTACGGGGCATCGAGCGCGTGCTGTACTTCGAGTCTTATGTGGTGATCGATCCGGGCATGACACCGCTCGAAATCGGGCAGTTATTAACCGACGAAGAATACCTGGAAGCGGTTGAAGAATACGGGGACGAATTCGAAGCGAAAATGGGCGCCGAGGCAGTTTATGAGTTGTTGAAATCGATTGATCTTGCCGGCGAGGTGGTTAAGCTACGCGAGGAAATTGCTTCTACCAATTCAGAGACCAAGATCAAAAAGCTGTCCAAGCGCCTGAAGGTCATCGAATCCTTGTCGAGTTCAAAAAACCGCCCGGAATGGATGATTCTTACCGTACTCCCGGTGTTGCCGCCCGAGCTGCGGCCGCTGGTTCCGCTGGACGGCGGGCGTTTCGCAACCTCGGACCTGAATGATCTATACCGCCGGGTAATAAATCGGAACAACCGCCTGAACCGTCTGCTCGATCTCAATGCGCCGGATATTATCGTGCGTAATGAAAAACGTATGTTACAGGAGTCGGTGGACGCCCTGCTCGACAACGGTCGGCGCGGCCGTGCGATTACCGGTACCAACAAACGGCCGCTGAAGTCGCTTGCGGATATGATCAAGGGAAAGCAAGGGCGCTTTCGACAGAATCTACTGGGTAAGCGGGTTGATTATTCCGGACGGTCGGTAATCGTTGTCGGCCCCACATTGAGACTGCATCAATGCGGGTTGCCGAAGAAGATGGCACTGGAATTGTTCAAACCGTTTATATTCAGCAAGCTTCAGTTTCGCGGTCTTGCAACCACCATCAAAGCCGCGAAAAAAATGGTTGAGCGCGAAGGACCGGAAGTTTGGGATATCCTCGAAGACGTCATTCGCGAGCATCCGATCATGCTGAACCGGGCGCCGACCCTGCATCGCCTGGGCATCCAGGCGTTTGAACCGCTGCTGATCGAAGGCAAGGCGATACAACTTCATCCGTTGGTCTGCACGGCATTCAACGCCGACTTCGACGGCGACCAGATGGCGGTTCATATTCCGTTGTCGATTGAGGCCCAGCTCGAAGCTCGCACTCTAATGATGTCGACCAACAATATTCTGTCCCCCGCGAACGGCGAACCGATCATCAATCCGACTCAGGATGTTGTTTTAGGCCTTTATTACATGAGCCGGGAAGTGATCAACGGCAAGGGTGAGGGAATGATATTCGCGGATGTCGCTGAAGTGGACCGGGCCTATCAGACGGGGATGGTCGAACTCCATGCCAAAATTCAACTCAGAATCGAAGAACACAAGATTCGCGCCGGCAAGACGGAGATCATCCGTCGCCGGGCCGATACCACCGTCGGCCGGGCGTTGATCTGGGATATCGTTCCACCGGGAATTTCCTTCGAACTGATTAATCAGGATATGACCAAGAAGGTCATTTCCAAACTGATCAACAACTGTTATCGGGAACTCGGTATCAAGGCCACGGTAGTCTTTGCGGATCGCTTAATGTATATGGGATTTTCCGCAGCGACGAAATCCGGTATCTCGTTTGGTATCGACGATATGGCAGTTCCCGAACAGAAGCTCGATATCATCGGCGCCGCTGATGAAGAAGTCAAAGAAATTCAAAATCAGTATGCTTCGGGTCTCGTGACTGATGGCGAGAGGTATAACAAGGTTGTCGACATTTGGTCGCATGCGAATGACAAAGTTGCCAAGGTGATGATGGAGGGACTGGGCCATGACGAGGTGACCGACAGAACCGGACAATTGGTCAAACAAAAGTCTTTCAACTCAATTTTTATGATGGCCGATTCCGGGGCCAGAGGCTCCGCCGCACAAATCCGGCAACTGGCAGGAATGAGGGGGTTGATGGCCAAACCTGATGGCTCAATTATCGAAACTCCGATTACCGCGAACTTTAGGGAAGGTTTAGACGTATTGCAGTACTTCGTATCGACCCACGGCGCCCGTAAAGGCCTCGCAGATACGGCGTTAAAAACTGCGAATTCAGGTTACCTGACGCGACGACTGGTCGATGTTGCGCAGGATTTAGTGATTACCGAACGGGATTGCGGGACGACTGAAGGCGTATTGATGAGTCCGCTGATCGAAGGGGGGGATGTAGTCGAAGCCTTGTCGGAGCGCGTATTGGGTCGCGTGGTGGCCGAAGATATCCTCGGTTTCAAAGATAAAGATTTTGTCGTGCCGGCCGGGATGCTTCTCGATGAAGGGTGGGTTAAGGCGATTGACGAAAACGGCGTCGACAGTGTCAAGGTCCGATCGGTGATTACATGCCAGACAAGACATGGCGTTTGCGCCTATTGTTATGGGCGCGATCTTGGCCGTGGACACTTGGTTAACGATGGCGAAGCCATCGGTGTGATCGCGGCCCAGTCTATCGGCGAGCCCGGAACTCAGTTAACCATGAGAACGTTCCATATCGGCGGTGCAGCTTCAAGATCTGCGGCAATTAGTAATGTTGAGGTTAAGTCAGCAGGTAATGTCAAATTAACCAATCTGAAGACGGTCAAGAATAAGGAATTAAACCTAGTCGCCGTCTCGCGCTCGGGTGAAGTCAGTATTATCGATCAGTACGGCCGCGAGAAAGAGCGCTATAAAATTCCGTATGGAGCGGTTCTGTCGGCCGAAGAAGGCGCGGTCGTCACCGCGGGGCAGATGATTGTGAACTGGGATCCTCATACCCACCCGGTTGTAACCGAGGTCGAGGGAAGAGTCCAGATGGTCGATTTTGTCGACGGGGTTACGGTTCGCATGCAGTCCGACGAGGTGACCGGTCTAAGTTCAATGGTCGTTACGGATCCGAAACAGCGCGGCAGCGCGGGGAAGGAACTCCGGCCAATGGTCCGGCTCACGGATCTGAATGGTGATCCGATCTGTATCGCCGGAACGGATATACCAGCCCAATACTACCTGCCACCGGGCGCAATCGTTGGAATCCAGAACGGATCGATCGTGGAGGTGGGTGATGTTCTGGCCAGAATACCGCAAGAATCCAGTAAAACCCGGGATATAACCGGCGGCCTACCGAGAGTAGCGGATTTATTCGAAGCCAGAAAAACAAAGGATCCCGCGATTCTTGCTGAATCAACCGGTACCGTAAGTTTTGGAAAGGAGACGAAAGGAAAGCAAAGAATTATTATCACCGACCCTGAGGGGGAGCAATCGGAGATTCTGATTCCAAAATGGCGGCACGTAACGGTCTTTGAAGGTGAGCAGGTTGAACGGGGGGAAACCATCGCGGAAGGCGAACTAACGCCTCACGACATTTTGCGACTCAGGGGCGTCGGGGAACTTGCTTCTTACCTCGTCAAGGAGATTCAGGATGTCTATCGACTGCAAGGCGTCAAGATCAACGACAAGCATATCGAGGCGATTATCCGGCAGATGCTGCGTAAGGTCGAAATAATGGATCCGGGTGATAGTTGCTTCCTGAATGGCGAGCAAGTCGATCGCGCTCGGGTCTACGAAGAAAATGATAAGCTGGAAGGCGATGGCAAGGTGCCAGCGTTGTTTGAACCGATTCTGCTGGGGATCACCAAGGCCTCTCTGGCGACGGAATCATTTATATCGGCTGCGTCATTCCAGGAAACCACTCGGGTATTGACCGAAGCTGCCGTCAGAGGTGTTGAAGACAATCTTCTCGGCTTAAAGGAAAATGTAATTGTTGGCCGATTAATACCAGCGGGAACGGGGTTGGCGTACCACAAAGAGCGGAAACGCAGTCGAAGCCTCGATTTCGAAGGAGCCAACCAGGAGCCCAGTGAAGTCGATGCCACTGAAGTAGAAGAAGCCCTGAAACAGGCGTTGAATACCTGAGTTCCATTGAGTATGAAAGACGATTGAATGCAGGTAAGACCCAAGATCCGCGACTGTATACTTTAAACAAGAAAAAACCTCGCTGAATGAGTAAAATAGCGTTGTTCAATGCGCTTTTCTTATCACCCAGGAGGTTTTTTTGAGTATGTTGTCACAGACGGTTCTGCCGTTCAAGTTG